>NZ_CABVDF010000218.1:0-5033 GCF_902497045.1 uncultured Blautia sp.
TTCTTATCCCCCGAATCTGGGCTGGATATATCTATGGATTCTGGCTTGGCTTATCTATTTCGATACGTTATTTACAATTTGCAGCAGGAAATACAGTGGGAATTTTTGATTCTTTTCTCCTGCTATATAATGATATATTCCAGGTTACTCTTCTTGTAATTGGATTTTTTATAATAATTGCCGATGCGCCTTTTGTGAATTCTATGACTTATTTTACATTAATAAGAAGCAGTGGATTACTCTGGCGGCTATCCATGACATCTTATTTGCTTATACAGCTTCTTATATACCAGGCAATTATTATCATGGGCTGCATATTTCCAATTTTTATAAATGGAAATTTTACCTTTGAATGGAGTGATACTATACAAATACTGATTGGCGCAACACCCCAGATTGCAATGACTGAATACAGTCTTCCTATACCAAATAGTTGGATTTTAAGATTTTTCAGCGTAAATGAAGCTCTTTTTCATAGTTTTTTATTAACATCTCTTTATTGTTCCTTTTTAGGAATCATAATTTTTATCGGCAATTTAAGCTCCCGATTTCCGTTAGGAATGCTCTTTGCAATAGGAATTCATTTTTCAGGCATGCTGCTAATGTCTGGTTTTGTTCCCTTATATCATCCTGCTATGCTGGCACATGGAATAATGCAATTTCATATTCCGGGAAAAGAAATGTTATCTTTTACAGAAAGCTATTCATTATTTTTATTAAGCAATGCAATTTTGTTATCCATTCTAACTCAAATCTCAGGTCATATTGATTACAATATAGCAGTGAGCCAAAAAAACTGGTAAACAAGGAGATAGCTATGGCAATTATAGAAATTGATAATATCTCGAAAGAATTTTCTGGCGATATTGTTCTTCACCCTGTTAGTATCTCTTTTGAAAAAGGAAAAATATATGGGATAATCGGGAGAAATGGTTCTGGAAAGACAGTTTTATTAAAAATAATAAGCGGTTTTCTTAGACCAACCACTGGCACAGTAACTATTAATGGAATATCGCTTGGAAAGAAAAACGAATTTCCTAAAAACACAGGAATTCTAATTGAGAAACCGGTTTTCCTTCCATACAAAAGCGGTTTTCAAAATCTGAAATATTTAAGTCAAATCCAGAAGTTAATTAATGATCAGGAAATTTACAAAGTCTTAGAACAAACAGGTTTAACTTCTGCAGCAAAAAAGCTTGTTGGAAAATACTCTATGGGTATGAAACAGCGTCTGGGAATCGCACAGGCAATTATGGAAAACCCGGAAATCCTTATTTTGGATGAACCTATGAATGGATTAGATGATCAGGGCGCTTCGCAAATGCGAAAACTTTTTCTGCAGCTTCGCAATGAAGGAAAAACTATTCTTCTTGCCAGTCATATGCAGGAAGATATTCATGAATTATGTGATAAAGTATATCGTATAGATGCAGGAATTATAGAAGAAATAAAAATCTGATCCCCGAAACCGACACAGTCGGCTCGGGGATTGTATAAATAATAAAGGGATTTGTTTCAAATGGTTTTTCTATAAAATTTACTGGAAATCAATGATATCCGCCCAGCGGAGAAGGAATTCTTCTTCATCCTTCACACCTTTTGTCAGCTGCGCTGCTGCTGCAATAGGAAGCCATTTCTGTACATACTGTTTTGCAGTATCGCTCTTCCTGCAGAAAAGATTCAGATACAGATCTGCAGTTTTCTGATCCTTGAGAGCAAACTCAAGATAAGTGATTGCTGCATCGCCGCTGGCATTTCCCTGAGTTGCATGAGACCAGTCTACGATCTTCATAGTTCCATCCTCTGCAACGATCACATTACTTGGATTAAAGTCTCCGTGGCAAAGTTTGGTGTGGTTTGGCATGGAATCCAGCCTTGTAAGAAGCTCATAGCGTACAGTCGCATCCAGCTTGTCCTTCACGCTCTCGATCTTACGGGCAAATTTGTCCTTCTGAAGTGTAAGTCGGGGTGCTTTTTTCTCATGCATGGAAAGCTGAAGATCCACAAATTTTTCCATGTATTCTTCCATCTTCTCCGGATTCTCCTGCATCAGCTGTTCCAGAGTTCTGCCTTCCACATACTCGATCACAACCGCCCATTCTCCATCAATCTGTGTTACTTCCAGCACCTTAGGAATATCCAGTCCACTTTCCTCTACGCGAGCCTGGCAGAGAGCCTCGTTAAAGACATTTGCCTTTCCATGCTCTTTGGTAAATACCTTGATGATACGGTTTCCGTCTTTATAGACTACCTTATATGGACGTGTCAAAAAAACTTTTTTGTCTTTCAGATTCATGGTAAATACCCTCCCTTTTCTTTATTTGGACTCTTTTCCATAATAAGCCTTCAGATAGATTTCTTTCAGCTCGGACATCAGCGGATATCTCGGATTCGCACCTGTACACTGGTCATTAAATGCCTGCTCTGTCATCTCATCCAGAGTCTCCAGGAAATATTTTTCATCTACATTATAGTCTTTGATAGTCGGCTTAATCTCGATGATCTTTTTCAGTTCCTCAAGCTTCTCAAGAAGCTTCTCAAATACTTCCTGATCGTCTTTTCCGGTAAGTCCTACAAAGCGTCCGATCTCTGCATAACGCGCCAGTGTATGCGGGTACTGATACTGCGGGAATGTCCCCATCTTTGTTGGTACTTCAGCACTATTATAACGCATAACATCTGTAAGAACCAGCGCATTTGCAATTCCGTGAGGAATATGATGGAAAGCGCCAAGCTTATGGGCAAGTGAGTGATTTACGCCCAGGAACGCATTTGCAAAAGCCATACCTGCCATACAGGAAGCGTTTGCCATATGGTCTCTTGCCTCTACGTCATTTCCGTCTCTGTATGCTCTTGGCAGGTAATCAAATACCAGTTTGATTGCTTTCAGTGCAAGACTGTCTGTGTAATCAGAAGCCATAACAGAAACATAAGCCTCAATGGCATGAGTCATAACATCGATACCGGAAGCACAGGTCAGTCCTTTTGGCGCGCTCATCATATTATCTGTATCTACGATCGCCATATTCGGCATAAGCTCATAGTCCGCCAGCGGCCATTTGATACCGGTATCTTTATCTGTGATAATGGCAAAAGGTGTTACCTCAGAGCCTGTACCAGAGGAAGTAGGAATTGCTACAAAATAAGCTTTTTTACCCATTTTCGGGAAGGTATAGATTCTCTTTCTGATATCCATAAAATCCATTGCCATATCATCAAAATCTGCATCCGGATTCTCATAAAGCACCCACATAACCTTACCGGCATCCATTGCAGAACCACCGCCAAGAGCAATGATACAATCCGGCTCAAAGGCACGCATTGCTGCCGCACCGGCTTTTGCAGATGCAAGAGACGGATCCGGCTCTACATCAGAGAAGCAGGTGTGAACGATTCCCATCTGATCCAGCTTGTCTTCAATTCTCTTTGTATATCCGTTTTTATAGAGGAAGGAGTCTGTTACAATAAAGCAGCGTTTCTTACCCATAACAGTTCCCAGTTCATCAAGTGCTACCGGCATACAGCCTTTTTTGAAATAAACCTTTTCCGGTGTTCTCATCCAGAGCATGTTCTCTCTCCTCTCTGCAACAGTCTTAATATTGATCAGGTGCTTCACTCCTACGTTTTCGGAGACAGAGTTTCCGCCCCAGGAACCGCAGCCAAGTGTAAGAGAAGGAGCAAGCTTAAAGTTATAAAGATCGCCGATTCCACCCTGAGAAGACGGTGTATTTACAAGGATACGGCAGGTTTTCATTGCCGCTGCATGTTTTTCCATCTTTTCTTTTTCATTTACATTAATGTAAAGAGAAGATGTATGTCCGTATCCGCCGTCCGCTACCAGCTGTTCAGCCTTTGAAATCGCCTCGTCAAAAGTTTTTGCCTTGTACATGGCAAGCACCGGAGAAAGCTTCTCATGAGCAAACTCTTCACTGATATCTACGGATTCCACCTCGCCGATCAGTATCTTTGTATCAGCCGGAACCTTTACACCTGCCATTTCTGCGATTGTGGCAGCCTTCTGACCTACGATCTTTGCATTCAGGGCGCCATTGATAAGGATGGTCTTTCTTACCTTATCCAGTTCGTCTTTTTTCAGGAAGTAGCAGCCTCTGTACTGAAACTCATCCTTAACAGCCTGATACACTTTTTCGAGAACTGTCACCGACTGTTCAGAAGCACAGATCATACCATTGTCAAAGGTCTTGGAATGGATGATGGAGTTTACTGCCAGACGTACATCTGCTGTATCGTCAATAATAACCGGTGTATTTCCTGCACCTACTCCAAGTGCCGGTTTTCCGGAAGAATAAGCTGCTTTTACCATTCCAGGACCGCCTGTTGCAAGGATAATGTCTGCCTCTTTCATAACCAGATTAGTAAGCTCAAGACTTGGCACGTCGATCCATCCGATGATCCCTTCCGGCGCTCCTGCTTTCACAGCAGCTTCCAGTACAATCTTTGCAGCCTCAATGGTAGATGCCTTTGCACGAGGATGTGGACTGATAATGATCGCATTTCTTGTTTTCAATGCAATCAGAGTTTTAAAAATAGCAGTTGAAGTAGGATTTGTAGTCGGAATAACTGCCGCGATCAGTCCGATCGGTTCTGCAATTTTTTTGATTCCATAAACCGGATCTTCTTCGATCACTCCGCAGGTTTTTGTATCTTTATATGCATTGTAGATATACTCTGCCGCATAATGATTTTTAATAACCTTATCTTCTACAATACCCATGCCAGTTTCTGCAACAGCCATTTTTGCAAGGGGAATACGTGCTTTGTCAGCAGCGGTAGCTGCAGCCTTGAAAATTTTGTCTACCTGCTCCTGTGTATAAGCGGCGAAAAGTTTCTGTGCTTCTTTCATCGCAGCCATCTTTGCTTCCAGTGCTTCTGCAGTGTCGATCACAGCCGGGATGTGGGTTTCTGTTTTTGCCATGTGAAATCCTCCTTGTTATCCTTTTATTTTTGCTTTTGCCTGATAATGTGTCAAATAATTCTGTTAATCAATTAACGTTAATTTTTTATCAAACTTG
>NZ_CABVDF010000219.1:0-4965 GCF_902497045.1 uncultured Blautia sp.
AGAATTAATATCTTTTTTGATTTCTGCATAAGATTTATTTAATTCTGATTCGTCTACCTTATCAATCCATCTTTGTCCTTTAGCTTCTTTTCCCATGCTTTTTCCTTATTATCTCAATCCACGAATACTTTCCCTAGTTTCTTTTCCAACCTGAGATGCAATTTCAAGTAATTCGTCATAGCAACCCACTCCTCCGATTGTATCCCACATATCCCGTCCAATCAAAACAACCGGATCATGTCGAAAATCAAATATTCCCATCGGTGGATGAAAATTATACAGTTCACGTTTTTCTCCAAACGGATTATAAGGAAGGCCAAAATATACATTGCAATTTTTAACACCAAATGCCAAGTGTAAGCAATCTTCTTTTGCAACAGCGGTCTGATCAATATTTGGTTTTACAGTCTTAAGACTAATAAAATTATCTTGTCCATTTTTATGCCACCATAAATCAGATATCACCCTTATTGTGCGTGTTTTCCCCGTGTTCGGAATAGCACTTATTTTTTGCACCGTTGTGTCCCAATCACGCTCCTGGCAGACATTATCTCTCAACTCTTGTATGTGATTATGAATCGCATTGTTCACTGCTTCATCAATTTTAATATAAGTTTCTCTCTGCTTTGCAGCATCATCTGCGCCATTTGCAAGTGCCACTAATCTGGCCAACTCTTCAATTACTCTTTGCCCAAAAGATGTGCTAAATGAACGTTCAAATGCACTCCAGAAAATAACATCTTCTGAGAGCAGTGCTGTATGAAATGGGCGATACGTTTGCTCATTTCTGGTAATACGATCAATTGTACCTTGCACACAATTCCGAAACTCATTAGCTATCAGCCCTCGATATTCTGCATTCATGACAACTCCTCCTTAATCTTCCACATTTTCAAATAGAGTTGCCATTGATACTGATAATCCGTCTGCAATTTTCTTTATATTCATTAAAGACACATTACGCTTACCAGTTTCTACGGAAGCAAAATACGTTCTGTCCATCCCTATCTTAAGTGCAAATTTTTCCTGACTTAATCCTGTTTCTTGTCGAAGCTCACGAACTCTTCTGCCAAATTTTTTAAGGTATTCTGTTTCCATATGGTTCCTCCTTAGTATAACTACTAGGATACTCGTTAACTGCAAATAAGACAACGGATTATCAGTAACATTTGTATCTATACTTCACTTTAAAAGACCGTCAGAAGCAATGATAATCACTGTTCTGACGATCTTTCATTTAATGAAATCTAGATCTGAAACTTTTCCGATCCTTTTTCTTTTTATATTTGTCTTTCAGCTTCATATACAATTCTTTTGCAGAATAAAACTCCTTCTTAAGCGGAAATGTATCATTTGTCAGCATTTCCAGCGTATCTTCATATATCGAACGGCGGTAAACATCCACCACACGGATCTCATAGCTTTTTCCCACAACTTCCATTTCTTCACCAGTCCATTCCATATAGCTTCTTTCATATCCCTCCGGAAGATCTATCCTGGCAATCAACTGTGTACCAATATCATCTGTATCCTTGTCCCAGTTCCTGTCGTAATAAACATATTCCCTGTCCACCCAGTAATCCATTTCCGGCAGTTCATCCCCGTCAATCATTTCCTTGAAGTTGTATTTATCGGCAATAAACTCATAAATAGAAAATTCCGACGTTCCCATTGAAAATTCAGTCACATCACCCTGTTCATAACAGATGATGGGATAAAAATACTCCAAAAAATGTTCATATGCTTCATCATCATTCTCATCCTTAAATATCTGTTCCAAAAATGGAATAATAATACACAGTTCTGTTTTATTCTGCTCCATATCGAACAGCATTGGCAGAACCACACTGTCATGATCAGCGGAATCCCTTCTCTGAAAAATATCCAGCACAGCACCATACCTCTGCTCCAGCTGCCTTGAAAAGAAATACGCCACAAAATACTCCTGAAAAGACCTATGTATAAAATAATATTTCCCGCCATCCTTATAGATCAGGCATATCTTCCCAGTCACATCTTCAATAAATGCTTCCGGCGTGGTATCCAGTTCATTCGCCTCAATCACTTCCTGAAAATACGAACTGATCTCTTCCGGCGTAAAGTCATACTTCTCCTGCTCATACGTAATCGTGCAGAACTCGCCAAAATAATTCTGAAATTCCCTACTGTTCAGGCCAGTGGCAAATTCTCTGGTCAGCGCTTTTGCCGCATCATGTTTCTTTGCCATCGCATCATAAGCCTGCTCATAAAACAGGTACCGCTCTGTCGGGATATCATGATTTCCCTCATAAGCCAGAAGAAGAATTGTCAGAAACAGCGGATTCCCCAGAAAATCCTTCCTCTCTCTCCAGTCAAATCCAAACCGGTTGTTTCTCAGATCCATAATAAAGTCTTTCTGAATTATCGGATCCACAACACTTTGATCCAGCTTTCCAACCATCTCCACTGCCTGTTCCTGACTGAAAGGCTGCAGGTCATACACAGTAAAGCGGCTCAGTCCCCGGAAGTTCATAGTCGGTCTTGATGAAACAATATAAGAAGCTTCCGGATAACTGTCTGCCAGATTCTCCATTTCCTTATAGAACCGTCTGCAGTTCTCACTCTTAATCTCATCCAGCCCGTCAAACAGGATAACACCCTTGCCACTCTGAAGCAGTTCCACCAGATCCGACAGATGCAGTTCCACATCATGCCGTTTCAGTTCCCCGAAAATAAAATCAATCAAATCTCCTGCTGCCGGATTATAATCCCTCAGCAGAACAAACACCGGAACTTTTCCTGTCTCTTTATTCTTATCAATCGTGTCCAGCATAAAGTGCGTCATCATCATGGATTTACCCATACCGCCAGTCCCAGATAATACAATAAACCGGCGTTCTTCTTCAAAGGAATCTATACAGGCATTCTTAATCACCCTGTCATCTTTTTTGTCGTTCCTGTGCTCGCCCCTGTACACAGTCTCACGCCGTTTCACATCATTACAGACAAAGAAACCATAAAAATCCCTCTGCATCTCATACAGAAACGTTTTCTTTTTACTGTGCTTTTCACGAGCCCTGTTCAAATATGTCCGGTACCTGTTTGATGCTGCCTCTCTGTCAAAAACGGGGGAATGTTCTACTACAAAAGAATAAATATTCTTTGCTTCTTCCGACTTAGTCTTATTCACCGATTCAAAAATATATGATGATATTTCATCATTCATCTTCTTCTCACCCATAAGCATGTGTGCATACATTTCTCTCGCACTAGCCGGCTTCACCTTAACTGGCTTTATCTCCATATCATAAGATACCGTCACATCCTCATGACTCTCAAAACCAATCCTGCTGCGGTCAAACTTTCTCGGTCTGCTCTCCCCTGCAAAATCAGATAGGGCAAAATATGTCTCCTGCCCATTTTCAGTCATTCCATGGGTACAGCAGATATAATGCCATACACTCAGAAGGAAATTATAAATATAAACCACATGCATTTCCGGAAACTCCTGCTTATAAGCCGGAAGCCCTCCCGGAATCGCCATAAACTTTGCATTATCCTGAATCAGATTGTCTTTCTCAACCAGTTCCATCAATGCCCGGACCAGCCACTTTCCATTCACTTCCAAATCCAGATACTGATCCGCGTAATTCTTCACTTCCCCAACAACGGAAGCATAATTCTCTCGCATTCTCCCATTAAATTCTTCAACAACCACAGGATCCCCAAAACGTATGTAATCGCTGTGCAGATCCGGATCACAGTTCCGGAACCTTGACGCAATCGTCACCAGACTGTTTCCAGCCATCTCTTTTGCAGACCTGTCATAAATGTACAGCAATTCTTTCAGGCACTGATTCTGATTTGCCACAGGCTTCTTTCTCGCCGCCAGCATCAGGTTAAAAAACACACCGCCTGAAAGATGTAATGCAACTTCATTCCCCATCCAAATACCTTCTCCCACGTAAGAATTAACACGGCAAAACTAAATAAACTGCCGTAAACGTTGAACTGCAACTAAATAAACTCAATACTCTCTACAACAAATAAATCTGATTGCTTTGATCCAAGCGCGCAAAAGCAGGAGGATGCACATATTTTCTGATCTGTCCTTACAGACCCGTCAGAAATTCCTGTGCCTGCCCTCTTTCTTTGTGCGCTTTTTTCGCCTCTGCTATCCGAGATCCGGCACCGCCATGTGCATCCCCCTTTCGGCAATCGTCACGAAAGGAGTCCCCTATGGCAAAAAAATCCCCGGAAACAGCAGACGAAAAGAAATATTTTGTACTCTTTGAAACAGATGAAGAAGGCATCCGCCAATTTCAGTCCTGTTCTAATCAGGACAGATCCGGCACCATGCTCTCTAAGCTGTGCATAGAAGGCAAAATGGTTCCCGCACTCAAACTGGAAGTCAATAAAAATGCCTATGATGTTTTCAAACGAGAACAATGGATGCAGGAGCATCATTACAGAATAGAAAACCGCTGTATCGTCAGCGGTCAAAACGGAAAAGCAAGATTCTGCCCCATCAGAATCCCCAACCCCACATACACTCCGGACAATGGTCAGCCCAAAACCTTATCTAACAGCTGTACTGCCTGTCCATACAACAATAAGTTCAATCTTCTGAAAGGAAAAACCTGCTTTTCAACATTATCCGTCACAGATAAAGACGGAAACACTGATTCCTACGAGCCAGTGTCCACACGTGACATCAACTATACTGACCACTATCAGGAACTACTCACCGGATGGATCAGCTACATTCAAAAGAACTATCCTCAGTATAACAGATATGTTGAATTAATCAATCTTTTAGGGAATGAATTTACCTTAAAAGAAGCAGCTGCTATTCTGAATAGACCGCAGCGTACCCTTTACGGATGGGTACAGACTCTCCGTCCAATTTTTAAGGAATATATACAAACTGTAGATTATTTCTAATATACTTATAGCTGCATCAAAAAAGAGGGCAAATATACCCTC
>NZ_CABVDF010000220.1:0-4910 GCF_902497045.1 uncultured Blautia sp.
CATTACTAAAAGAAAGGAAAAGGTGATGTTTTAGCTTCTATAAACATCATACAAGGAAAAAAATGAAAATTACAGAAATTTACAGCCCTCAGGAAATTACAGATTTAGCCAAAAACAGATTTCAGGAAGAAAGATCATTGGATCATCTGGAAGGATGGTTTCTTGCAAGAGAAATTGCCATGAGATGTGATAAGATTTATAAAAATGAACCGGACTGTATCCGAATTGCAAAGACTCAGGTGGAAATTATGAAAGAAATTCCTCTTACCCTGGGGGAATACCATGTATTTGCAGGAACTCAGGATGATGCTTTTGCCCGTTCCTATGCATTGATCAATCCATCTTTTACAGTGAACTCTTTTGCCGGCTATTGTGATCCTACGGCAGTTTTTGGGGATATCGCTCCAATTGGTGATATTACAAAGAAAAGAATTGATCATGTAAAAGACTATTATGCAAAGAATGAATTTGCGAAAGTGCTGACAGCGGCATATAAACCTGTAGAAAAATATACAAAAGAAGCAGTATTTTTTATAGAACAGGTGACCGGACATGTGATTCCAGATGTTCGCCATCTCCTTGAAAAAGGTGTTTTATATGTGAAAAAGGAGATTGCAGAGCATCAGGAAGCAACTGATGATCAGAATAAAAAAGATTACTATGAAGCAATGAGCATTACTATGGATGCACTTCTTGTACTTGCCGGCCGATATGAGGCTATGGCAACAGAAAAAGCCAAGCACAGTGAGGGTAAAACCAAAGAACGTTTTTTATGTATAGCAGAAAGCCTAAAAAGAGTTCCGGCAGAAGGTGCATCCGATCTTTATGAAGCGATTCAGTCTTTCCTTCTGATATGGCAGACCATGTGTCTGGAGCAGACTCCGAATCCATTTGCATTTTCTGTTGGAAATGCTGACAGAATATTTGAACCATATAGGGCGAAAGAAAATCTGGACAGGGATACAGCCGCAGCGCTTCTGAAACATATGCTTGTATTTTTTAATGTGGCAGACAGGAGCTGGGCAATTTCCCAGAATCTGATTATTGGGGGAAGAGATATAGATGGAAAAGATATGACGAATCCAACTTCCTATGCACTTTTTGACGCATACTTTGATATGAATCTGCCTCAGCCGATTTTGTCTGTAAAACTTCACAAAAATACACCGGATAAACTTTATGAGGAAATGGGAAGATTCTTTTTTACACCAGGTGTGCTTACTCCGTCACTATTTAATGATGATGCCCTGTTTGAAGTACTGGAGGCTCATGGTACAGACAGAGAAGATCTTCCGGATTATTCTGTTGCAGGATGTCAGGAACCGCTGATAATGGGAAAAGACAATGGAAATACAACGAACAGCTGGCTGAATCTGCCAAAAGTTCTGGAATTAGTGCTTCAGGGAGGTAAATCTGAGATTACAGGAGACCAGATTGGAAAAACGAAAGAAGAACTCGGTTATAGCAGTAATCTGGAACTTCTTAAAAATATCAGGGAGGTATTTTACAAAGAACTGAATTATTATGTTGATGAAATGGTAAGCTCAGCGAATAATGCGTCCAGAGCCATTGGACTTTATCAGGTTCCGTTCCTTTCTTCAATGATGGGAGGAATTGAAACAGGAATTGATATGCGTGATACAAAGCAGCAGGGAACAAAATATAATGGAAGCGGATGTCTGATTCATGGATTAAGCGTTTTGGCAGATTCATTTATTGCCATTGATACTCTGCTCAGAGAAAGGCCGGAAGATGCAGACAGGATGTTGGATGCATTAAAAGATAATTTTGAACATGACGAAGAAATGCATCAGTATCTTTTGGAATGTGATAAGTTCGGTAATAATATTGAGGAAGTTGACAAAGAAGCAAAAGAAATCGCAGAAAAAGTTTCCGCGATGATAGCATCCAAAAAGAATTATCTTGGCAATCCTTTCAGACCAGACTACGCGACTCCATCTACGCATCTGATGTACGGGTACTGGGTAGGAGCTACTCCTGATGGAAGAAAAGCCAGAGAAATGTTAAATTATGGTGTGGATCCCCTTTATGGAGAGGCTTCTGGAGGACTGGGAATGAGAATGCTGTCGAATCGACAACTGCCATTCAGGACAATGAATGGTGGATATGCGTCTCATTTTGGTATAAATCCTGGTTATTTTAAAAGCATGACAATGGAAGAAAAAGGACTGGAATTTAAGAAAAAAGTTTTTACCCCACTGTTTTTCAATAGTTATGATGAAAAAGAAGTCTCTCCATTTTACCTGTATGTGAATGTAACAACACCGGATATGCTTCTTAAAGTGTTGGAAAATCCAAAAAAATATGCACCAAGTGGTGTCTATATTGTAAGAATTCATGGAACATTTGTGAATTTTCTTGATCTTTCTCCAGAAATACAGGCGGATATCATTAAGAGATTGGATCCTAATTCAACTGCATTGAGTGGTTCGGGACATTAATGGAGAATTTATGGAAGAAAAGAGCCTTTATCGTAATATAAAAACTCAAATATGCCGCATGATCTATAAGGACATTTATAAGGATGGAGAAAACATTCCGCCGGAACGAAAACTTGCAGAAGATCTGGGAGTAAGCCGGGTTACTGTTCGTAAGGCGCTGAAACTTCTTGAAGAGGATCATATTATAGAACGTATTCAGGGCAGTGGGACAAGAGTGGCTCTGGAATATGGTGCAAGAACAGGAAATATGGATATCATCACTCTTGTAGCGCCGGCTCAGAATGCGTTCTTTTCACGTTTTGTTGATGCATTTCAAACAACAGCGGAAGCAATGGACTCTTTGGTGCTTTATAAACAAAAACCGTCAGGGATGTCTCTGGAGGAATGTCTGTTCAGAATTTATGAAAAAGATCTTCGCAACGTAGTGCTATGGCTTGAAGATATGGAGATCAGCTATGAAGCATTACGCAAACTGCGCGGATTGGGAATGAATATGGTTCTTTTTGATTCTGCAAGGAAAAATGATTATGCAGACGCGGTATGTCTGGATAACAGAGATGCAGTAGATACGCTTATAATGAATCTCAGAAAAGCTGACTGTAATAAAATTGGTTTTGTAGGCTGGGATGATGAAACTGTAGAAAGCGTAAAGATTCGGGAAGAAGAATTTCTGAAATTATGCCCAGGAGGAATTGTAGTACGAATTCCTCGAAAATATCACGATCACCTGGATAGACTGGAAGACTCTGAAGTAAAAAAATATATGAGAACAATGAAAGACTGTGAAGGGATACTTTATGCAGTAGGAGAACTTGCAGTTCCATTTGAACGCATAGCGGGTGAGCAAAATATTCGTCCGGTGGCTCTCATTGATGAAGCACCGGGTGTTACTGCAAAAGAGATATTTACAGTAGATCAGGATTTTAGGGGTATGTCGGAAAGAATTTTTGACTGTCTTAAACAGCAAAATCAAAAGGCTGGTGCGTGGAAGGCTGGCTTGTATCAGGTAAAAGGGATAAGGGTAAATTCTGTATAAATCAAAAGGCTGCTG
Organism: uncultured Blautia sp.; assembly: GCF_902497045.1. Lineage (NCBI taxonomy): Bacteria > Bacillati > Bacillota > Clostridia > Lachnospirales > Lachnospiraceae > Blautia > uncultured Blautia sp. The sequence continues at coordinate 3,514 of NZ_CABVDF010000220.1, forward strand.
TTTTTCTGCAGCAGCATAAAACGGAGGAAAATATCATGCGGGCAATGGGAATTGACATAGGAACAACAACAATCAGTATAATTCTTCTGGAAGGGAAGTCCGGAGAGCTTCTGGGCAGCAGGACCATACCACATCAGGCGTTTATTGAAGGAATGCATTCTTTTAATCGTGTTCAGAATCCGGAGAAACTTTATCGTCTGACAATGGAAGGTGCTTCAGAGCTTGCTGCAAAGTATGGAAAGCCAGACAGTATTGGATTTACCGGACAGATGCATGGCGTTCTTTATGTAAATAAAGAGGGAAAAGCAGTAACACCTCTTTATACATGGCAGGACGAAAGCGGTAATGAAAAAATGGATGGCGGCAGTACTTATGCAGAGGTCCTGAGAAAAAAGGTCGGGACTGCAGCCACTGGATACGGTATGACTACACATTTTTTTCTTTGCCATAATAATGAGATTCCGGAAGATGCTGCCTGGATGACAACGATCAGTGACTATATTGCCATGAGATTCTGTAACAGAAGGAGGCCGATTCTGGCAGGAGATATGGCTGCCAGCTGGGGATGTTTCGATCTGGAAAACAGGGAGTTTCTGAAAGAAAAGTTGGAAGCAGCAGGAGTAAGGACTGACTGCCTGCCGGAACTCTGTAAAGGCCATGAGATTATAGGAAAGTCAGTGGCAGGTGGACTTGAGGGGATACCGGTAATGGTATCTCTTGGAGATAATCAGGCAAGCTTTATAGGATCTGTACGGAATCTCAGGGACACTGTTCTGTTAAATATCGGAACAGGAAGTCAGGTGTCCTATGGAACAGGGACATTTTACGGAACAGAAGGATCTATTGAACTTCGTCCATGTACAAAAGATTCTTATATCCTGGCGGGTTCCAGTCTTTGCGGCGGGCGTGCTTATGCTATGCTGGAGCAGTTTTATCGTCAGATATCAGAAATGTCAGGAAAAAATCCTGCGGAGAATTCTCTGTATGAAATTATGGAAAAACAGGCCAGAGCCTATATGGAAAAAGCAGGACTTGACAGTGCATGGAAGATTCGAACTACTTTTTCTGGAACAAGAACAGATCCGACAGAGAGAGGAAGCATTTCAAATATTGGCATAGAAAATTTTACGCCTGGTTCCATGACTGTAGGAATGCTTTGGGGAATTCTGAAGGAACTTTATGGTATGTATCAGGAAATGTGCCAGATGACAGGAGATAAAGCAATTAATCTTGTCGGATCAGGAAATGGAATTCGCAGAAATAGCCTTATGCAGGAATTGGCGGAAAAAATGTTTGGAATGAAGCTGAGTATTCCAAAATGTCAGGAAGAAGCAGCTTTTGGAGCAGCGCTTCACTCTCTTGTTTCGGCAGAGCTAGTAGAATCATTGCAGCAGGTG
>NZ_CABVDF010000221.1:0-4898 GCF_902497045.1 uncultured Blautia sp.
TTTGCCTGCTTTTCAGCAATTCAGGCAGGTGTATCTTCTTAAAAAAAGATACAATTACAGTCATTATCGAAGTATAGCACAACTGGCACAAAAACACCAGTGTTTTTTTCAGGTTTATAGATTTACCTTTTATATACAATAGATTCCGCGATCTCCGAAGCCTTTTCATCTCCCATAAGCTGTGCGATCAGGCAAAGCGCAAAAGGAATCGCTGTGCCCAGACCTCTGCTGGTAGTCACATTTCCATCCACAACTACCGGTTCCTCACAGGTCTCTGCTCCTTCAAGCTGATCCATAAAAGACGGATAGGACGTTGCTTTTCGTCCCTTAAGGAATCCTAATTTCGCAAACACACTGGGCGCTGCACAGATAGCCGCGATTTTTCCGTTCTTATTATAATACTCTGTAAGAAGCTCTGTAAGCGGTGCAAACTCTCCCAGATATCTGGTGCCCGGCATTCCTCCCGGAAGTACCAGCATATCCGCATCAGAAAAATCTGTTTCCTGAAAAATTCTGTCTGTTTTCATTTCAATTCCATGGGATGTTGTGATCTCCCTTGTCTCCTTGATGGAAACTGTCTCAGCAGTGATCCCCGCTCTTCTCATAAGATCCACCACCGTCAATCCTTCAATATCTTCAAATCCGTCTGCCAGAAAAATATATACTTTACTCATGATCGTACCTCCCGTTTCGCTTCTGTTCGTTTTTATATCTGTAAGTATACCACTTCCAGATACTTCCATACAAGGTTTTGCAAAACTTTGGAAAAGACAGTTTTTATTGAATTTATAAAACAGATGACGGGAAAACTCTCAAATGATATAATGAACTGCAGATTACTATTTCCGCCAGAATGCGGAGGAATGGAGATTGAATATGGAGATTGAACGCAAATTTTTAATAAAAAGAGAACAGCTTCCGGAAAATCTGGAGAACTTTCCTTTTCGCAGAATAGAACAGGGATATCTCTGCACTGATCCGGTGGTACGTATCCGGCGGCAGGATGACGATTACTTTCTGACTTACAAATCAAAAGGACTTATGTCCAGAGAGGAATACAACCTTCCCCTGACAAAAGATGCATATTATCACCTGAAATCCAAAGCAGACGGTCTGGTCATTTCCAAGACCAGATATCTGATCCCGGAAAAAAACGGTCTGACCATTGAACTTGATATCTTTCATGAAGAGTATGAAGGACTTCTTCTGGCCGAGGTGGAATTCCCCTCAAAAGAAACCGCAGAAGCCTATACTCCTCCCGCATGGTTCGGCGAAGATGTAACCTGGTCCTCAGAATATCACAACAGCACATTAAGCCAGGGCAGAAACATATCAAAAAGCTGATCTGTCACCGTATTTCCTTTTTTTCCGTTTTTTGCCCGGATTCCATTTTCCACTCATCAGCAATTTTTCCAGGTATTCCGCACAGCGTAGAGGAACCGCCCCAATAAGCCTGCCTGCCATACGCACAGCCCGATTCCGGCTTTTTCCAAGTCTCATGGAAAATTCCAGCATTTTTTCCATAAATAACAACATGTGCTAAACCTCCTCACAGGAATAGTTTAGCACATTCTGTTCTTTAACACAATTTAATAAAAATTATTTATTCCGCACTTATTTTACAGACGTTTTCCTTTTTCTGCCGCCCCGTTCAGCGCCTCAAATACTGCACTTCTCATTCCGGCTTTTTCCAGGATCCTTACCCCTTCAATAGTACTTCCAGCCGGAGAGCATACCATATCCTTCAGTTCGCCGGGATGCTTTCCTGTTTCCAGTACCATCTTTGCACTTCCCATAACTGCCTGAGCAGCAAAGGAATATGCCTGACTTCTCGGAAGTCCCTGCGCCACTGCGGCATCAGCCATAGCCTCGATAAACATAAATACATACGCAGGAGAACATCCGCATACTGCACTGAACGCATCCAGAAGTCTTTCCGGAACAAATTCAAATCTTCCGAAGCTTCCTGCAATCTCGCTGATCTTCTGTGCATCCTCCTCTGTCACACGTTCATTGCAGCATCCACCGGTCATTCCTTCCCCTACCTGTGCCGGTGTATTTGGCATCAGACGAATGATCTTCATGGAACATCCGCAGGTATCTTCCAGCCATTTCAGTGTCTTGCCCGGAGCAATACTTACCAGAATCTGTTCTTCTGTCAGAAGGTCTCTTATTTCAAGGATCACTTCCTCATAAAACTGAGGCTTCACTGCCAGAAAAAGAATCTTTGCTTTTTTGGCAACCTCACGATTGTCCATAGTTGTCTCTACACCCAGTTTTTCTCTGCTGCGCTTTGATCCGGCTTCGGTCAGATTTGATACAATAATATCATTCTTCTGAACCAGCCCTTTTTTCAAAATTCCTCCAATCATAGCTGAAGCCATGTTTCCACATCCAATAAATCCAATTTTCATTTACATTCATCCTCTCTTTTTTCTATATGATGATATCCTACTGCATCTACCTCTGTCATCAGATATTTGCGGATCGCGAACAAAATAGCAATGGCGATCACGCCAATCAGTGTCTGCATAGTCCCCAGATGCTCGACAACCATCTGCCGGGCGGTGGCAAACATCAGAACCTCGACAACCGTCTGCGAAGAGTGCCTGCACAGCATTTTTACAAATTCCACACCGACTACCAGAGATAATCCACTGGAAAGAAATTCTGAGAAAAATCCGGAATCCATATTCATAATGGAAGTCCCTGCCACATCATAGATCAGCCTTATCCCGGCAAATGCGATCACTACCAGAATCACAACAGACAGCAGAATCTCTGTATATCGGGCGATATTGTAGATAATATCATTAAAGCGTTTTCTTATTGCATGGTTTACTTCTTTTTTCATAGGTTCTCCTTTTCCTTTCGTACCTCCTTTTCCCTATCATACATGGTTCAGGCACCATCTTCAAGAAGATCCTGAAAAGTTTCTGCTCACGGACAAAACAGGAAAGTTGGCACAGAATGTACTGCTTCCCTGATGAATTAAAAAAGCGTCCCTGCTTTATGATAAAACAGGACGCTGCTCTTTACAAATAATCCATGCCGCAGTCAAAGACCCCATCACGGAATATCCATTTATTAAAGCAGATAACGGGAATCGAACCCGCCTCCCCAGCTTGGGAAGCTGGTGTTCTACCGATGAACTATATCTGCATGAATTCATTATAGCACTGTACAAATTGCTGCGCAAGGTACGTCACAAAAAAAATACAATTAAACTATGACTCAAAAACAAAACAGACAATTAGAAAAACACATCAGAGACCAGTCATAAGACCAGTCCCTGAGACATTTTCTTCTTAACGTCCGTACCGTTTGGCAAGGGCTTTCATTTCTTTTTGAAGTTCTTCTGTAAACTGTCCCGGCACAAGTCTCCACTTCCAGTTTTTGCCCAAAGTGGACGGCTGGTTCATTCGGGCAGAGTTATCCAGATAAAGATAATCCTGCATAGGAATCACGCAAAGCTTTGCCACACTTCTCATAACCAGACAGATCAGATTCTGACAGATCTCCTTATCAGAACTATGAAAATCATTCAAATATTCTCTTACCTGTTTCCGCTCCAGAGGGCTGATGTCTCTGAACCAGGAAAGCAGAGTCTCATTATCATGGGTTCCTGTATAAACCACACAGTTTTCCGGATAATTATGGGGGAGATAGTCGCTGGCATTTCCTGTATCTCTCTCGTCAAAAGCAAATTCAATGACCTTCATATTCGGGTATCCGCTTGCCTCCACAAGAGCTTTAACCGAATCTGTCATATACCCCAGATCCTCTGCAATGATATCGCGCTGTCCCAGTCTGGCAGAAATCGCCCGGAAAAGCTCGATTCCCGGTCCTTTTTCCCACCATCCGTTTTCTGCCGTTTTGTCCCCGTAAGGAATAGCGTAATATTCATCAAAACCTCGGAAATGATCAATACGCACCACATCATAAAGACGGAAACAATGTTCAATCCTGTGGATCCACCAGTCAAATCCTGTATTTCTGTGAACCTCCCAGTTATAAAGAGGATTTCCCCAAAGCTGTCCTGTGGCAGAAAAGCCATCCGGAGGACATCCGGCAACCTGTGTGGGACAGTTCTTTTCGTCCAGCTTAAACAGCCAGGGGCTTGCCCAGGTATCCGCGCTGTCCATGGCCACATAAATAGGAATATCCCCAATGATCCGGATCCCCTGGTCATTGGCATATGTCTTCAGTTTCATCCACTGCTGGCGGAATTTAAACTGCATATATTCCTGAAATTCAATCTCAAAATACAACTCTTCCCGGTAATAATCCAGAGCGTTCTGCCATCTGAGACGGATATCCTCCGCCCACTCGCTCCATGGCTTTCCATCAAACCGCTGTTTCACAGCCATAAAAAGAGCATAATCCTTCAGCCACCATGCCTCTTCCTGCTGAAACTGCAGGAATTCTTCATTTTCTGCTATATTGCTGCGTTCATATGCTTTTCTCAGAAGCGCTGTACGGCTTTTGTAGATCTTTGCATAATCCACGCTGGAAGGATCCTGCCCAAAATCCGCTGAATCACACTCCTTTTCAGAAAGCACACCCTCCTCAATGAGATCTTCCAGACTGATAAAATACGGATTTCCCGCAAATGTCGAAAAACTCTGATAGGGAGAATCCCCGTAGCTGGTAGGACCCAGCGGCAGAATCTGCCAGCAGTCCTGTCCCGCTGCCTTCAGTCCGTCCACAAACTCATAAGCGCTTTTGGAAAAGCATCCGATTCCATATTTTGACGGCAGGCTGCTGACAGGCAGCAGCACGCCGCATTCTCTTCTATCTGACATAATTTTTCTCCTTTTTTGTACTTATTTTATATATAGGCGTTTGCGAAACGCCACAAGCCGCATAAATACGGCATTTTAACTTTTATAAAACAA
>NZ_CABVDF010000222.1:0-4843 GCF_902497045.1 uncultured Blautia sp.
TCTGATTATTTTTCCAAATATGTGCAATATGCACAAATACATATAGATTCAAATATATTATTACAGTCTGTGACAAACTCACAGACTCCTTCCCACGCCCATGTTATACTGTTCCTATCAAATTCAGGAGGTCTCACTGTGGAAAAAAAGATCAGAAAAAAGAAAAAAGCCTTTGTCAGTACCGATGACTGTGTTGCCTGCGGCTGCTGTCTGAAAGTATGTCCCAGAAACGCCATTAAAATCTGGAAAGGTGTTATGGCAAAAATAGATATGGAAGCATGTATCGGATGCGGCAAATGTGCAAAAGAATGTCCCGCATCTGTAATTGAAATACGGGAGGCGGAAGCATGAAAAAACACTGGTATGATTATCTCTGGATCTTATCTCTGACTTATCTGGTACTGGGATTTTTTAATATTCTGTTTGCCTGGCTGGGGCTTCTCTGCTTCTTTATCCCTCTGATCATCTCTGTGACCAAAGGCTCAAAAGGCTACTGCAACCGCTACTGCGGAAGGGGACAGCTTTTCAGTCTTCTGGGCGGAAATTTCGGACTTTCCCGCAAAAAGGATATTCCGAAATGGATGAAAAGCAAATGGTTCCGATATGGATTTCTGATTTTCTTTTTTATCATGTTCTTCCAGATGCTGTGGAATACCTGGCTGGTATTTTCCAATGTGCAGGATCTGAAACAGGTGGTAACTTTATTGTGGACCTTTAAGGTTCCCTGGCACTGGGCGTATCACGGACCCCTTCTTCACCCGGGTGTGGCTCAGTTTGCCTTTGGATTTTACAGCGTCATGCTGACTTCCACGATCCTTGGTTTTTTCACTATGGTTTTGTTCAAGCCTCGAAGCTGGTGCGTCTACTGTCCCATGGGGACTATGACCCAGCTGATCTGCAAGGCAAAACAAAAAGGTCAGAATCCCTGACCTTTTTTGTTTTGTCCTGTTTTAGTGAATCTCCTGATCTGAGAATTCCAGCGTCACTGCCTGTACCAGATCCATATCTTTAAATTTTTCCGGTTCGAAATAATCCTCAGTAGTATAGCTGCTCATGCTGTTTCCATTATCATAAACCAGAACTGCTACCGGAATTTCCTTACCCAGTTCAATTTTGCTGGCTTCCCTCAAAAAAGCCTTTCCTTCAGCTGTATATTCCTGGTTTTCTTCTGCATCTTTTGTGGAAAAAGCTCCCTGACCGGCCATATTTATGTGGAAATCTATGCTGCGGTCATCTTGTATCTGCATGGTAAAGCTTCCTGAAATCTGCTCTGCAGGTTCTTTTTCTTTTCCAATAGACATAGAACCATCCCCTATGGTCTCCCAGGTCAGGTCCTCCTTCAGTTTATAAACCCTGGCAGTAACTGTAATGGCTGTTTCCGGAGCATAGAAAGATACAATCTGCGAATTTTGATCCATTCCAAAAGCTGCCAGAAGCTGTATTTCACGTTCTGAAAGTTCATAGGGAACTACCTGCTCCTTTGACAGCGTATGAGCATCCGTCTGTCCACATCCTGTCAATGCTGCCATACACACTGCAAACATGCTCATTCGTATTTTTCTCATATGAATTCCCTCACTTTTCATATATTTCAATGGTCAGCGGTTCTTTGGCAAATACCTGGCATCCCAGCCGGTATCCTTCATCCAGTTCTTTCTGAGAAAACCAGATTTGATCCATGGTATTGATCTTTACCTCTCCTTTCAGTATCCTTACCTTACACTTTGCACAATTGCCACGTCCTCCGCAGGGCGTAAGAATATGGATGTCATTTTTAAGAAGATACTCCTGAAGTCTTGTATCGGCCGGACATTCTATGATCATATATTTCTCCTGTTCTCACCGGAAACTTCCGATGTCCTATCTTTTGCTGTCGATATATTCACTGATCTCCTGCATTCTCATATCCAGAGAATGGATCCCTTCTGCACATTCTTTTAGCTTTTCCACAATTTCTGCAGTAGAATCATCAATGTTTTTCTTATATTTTACTTTATGCTCAATACTTGCCCAGAAATCCATGGCAATGGTACGAAACTGCACTTCCACCGGCATCCATTTTTTTTCATTGGCAAAAAATACAGGAACCTCCAGAATCAAGTGAAGACTTCTGTACCCATTTGGCTTGGGATTTTCGATATAATCTTTCTTTTCCAGAAGGTGGATATCATCCTGAGAACAGATTTTTTCTGCAAGCTTATAGATATCTTTTGGAAAAAAGCACACAATACGGATTCCTGCCACATCATGAAGATTTTCTTCAATACTCTGAAGGCTCACTTCCAGTCCTTTACGTTTCAGTTTTTCTGCAATACTTATAGGCTTTTTGATACGGCAGGAAATAGATTCAATCGGATTCCGGTCACTGTCCAGAGAAAGTTCCGTATTCAATACCTCAAACTTTGTCCTCACCTCCAGCATGGCGCACTGATACTGCATCATCAGTTTCATAAAAGGATACGCCGATTCTATGAACTCTTCCGACCGGTTTCCGGTCATAAGTTCATCAAAAGTAAAACTTCTGCTGCTCTTCAATTTTCATTCCTCCAATTTTCCTTTATAATCCGGCAAAAAACAACTCGTAAAAATCGTCTTCACCTTCCAGAACAGGAGAATTTTCCCCTCCTCCATTGGTGCTGCGCTTCATCGTTGCATAAAAATCTTCTCCTGCACTGATCAGATCCATTTCATAGATCGGATACCCCAGTTCCCGGCATTTCTGACAAAATGCAGAAAGAGGCTGCTCCTCTTTTCTGGTATCCATAAGTTCCCTGCGAAGCATACCGTCTTTCAGGGCTTTCTGTTTCAGCTCATCAAGCATTTCCGGTATTTCCATATAAACCATCTCCCTCTGCAATTCCATTTTTGGTTTTATTTTATCATATCAAAAACTCAGGGAAAAGAATTATTTCCGGCATCTTCCGTAAAACAGCCCCGGAAAGTACCTCTTTCCAGGGCTGTTTTTATCCAAGTTATAAAATTATTTTTTCAGCTTTATTCAATGGGCTCAAAATCTGCAACTCCATGCTTACAAAGCGGGCAGATATAATCGTCCGGAAGCTCATCGCCTTCATAGATAAATCCACAGATCTTGCAGACAAAGCCTTTCTTACCTTCTGTCTGAGGTTTCGGTTTTACATTGTTCTGATAGTAGGTATAAGTCATGGTATCCTTGTCACTCATAACTCTTGCCTCAGTCACAGAGCATATAAACATTCCATGTGTTCCCAGATCTACATACTGTTCTACCTTGAGGGACATAAATGCATTGATATATTTCGGAAGGAATACCAGTCCATTATCGGAATAAAGTTTTTCCATACCTTCGAATTTATCTGTCTGGCGTCCGCTCTGGAAACCAAATCTCTGGAAGATCTCAAATGGAGCCTCCACAGACAGACAGTTCACATTCATAATGCCAGTCTGCTTGATCACATGATGAGAATAATTTGCCTTGTTAATATTTACAGCAACACGATATGGATTATCAGTAAGCTGTGTAACTGTATTTACGATCAGACCATTGTCTCTATTTCCATCATTGGAAGTAACAACATACAGACCATATCCAATCTTAAACAATGCTGTCATATCTTTCTTGTTTGCAGTTTCAGACTGTGCTACATATTCTCTGCACAGTTCATCTGCCATGCTTTCAAGCTGATCCATATTTCCATCGCTTACAGAAGACAGAATCTTTACAGTTGTATTCAGCCAGGTGATGTTCTTGCTCTTTTCAAATTCACCCTTCATAATTTTAGCAGCCAGTGGTGACCAGCTTCCGTTTTCGATCAGACCAATCGTACGGTTCTGGTAGTTTCTCTCTGTAAGATGATCGATAAACTCACGCATAAACGGGAACAGCTCTGCATTATATGTTGTTGTAGCAAGTACCAGTTTATTATAACGGAATGCAGATGCCACTGCTTCAGACATATCATCTCTTGCAAGATCAAAAACTTTAACTGTAGGACATCCTTTCTCTTTCAGCTTTTCTGCCAGGATACCCACCGCCTTTTTCGTATTTCCGTAAACAGAGGTGTATGCAATGACAATACCTTCGCTCTCTGCTTTATAGGAAGACCAGGTGTCATATTTTCCAATATAATGACCCAAATTTTCTGTAAGTACCGGTCCATGAAGAGGGCAGATTGTCTGAATATCCAGAGTGGCAGCAACCTTCAGGAGTTTCTGTACCTGTGCACCATATTTTCCTACAATTCCGATATAATAACGGCGTGCCTCGTCATCCCAGTCCTCTTCTACATCAAGGGCACCGAATTTACCAAATCCGTCTGCTGCAAAAAGTACCTTGTCTGTGCTGTCATAAGTAACCATAACTTCCGGCCAGTGAACCATTGGCGCAAACACAAAGGTCAGAACATGTTTGCCAAGTGTCAGAGACTCTCCGTTTCCAACTTCAAGAGTTCTTCCCTCCAGACTCATATTGCGGAAAAAATTCTGCATCATCACAAATGTCTTGGCATTTGCTACAATTGTGGTATCCGGATAAACTTTCATGAAGTTTTCGATATTAGCAGCATGATCTGGCTCCATATGCTGTACGATCAGATAATCCGGTTTTGTACTGCCCAGAACTTTTTCGATATTATCCAGCCATTCATGTGTAAATCTTGCATCTACTGTATCCATGACTGCAATCTTTTCATCTTTGATCACATAGGAATTATAAGCCATTCCATTCGGGACTACATACTGTCCTTCAAAGAGATCCACATCATGATCATTCACACCCACATACAAAATATCATCTGTAATCTTCATTCTAATACCCCTTTTTTATTTGATGATATTTTGTATGTGGGTGTGAATGATCATGATG
>NZ_CABVDF010000223.1:0-4754 GCF_902497045.1 uncultured Blautia sp.
AGTCTATACAATTAAAAAATTTCAGAAATTATGAAAGCCTTCAGCTGAATCTGGACAAAGGAACAAATATTTTCTTTGGTGATAATGCTCAGGGAAAAACAAATATTCTGGAGGCTACATATCTTTGCGGAACTACAAAATCTCATAAGGGAAGCAAAGACAGAGAAGTCATAAGGTTTGGCGAAGAGGAAGCTCATATCCGGATGATGGTAAAAAAAGACGGACTTTCCTATAAGCTGGATATGCATCTCAGAAAAAACAGATCAAAGGGAGCTGCTGTCAACGGACTTCCGGTAAAAAAGGCAAGAGAACTGTTTGGAATTGTGAATCTTGTCTTTTTTTCACCGGAAGATCTTAATATCATTAAAAACGGTCCCGGAGAGAGACGAAGATTTATGGATCTGGAGCTGTGCCAGCTGGATCAGATCTATCTGTCAGATCTGGCAGGCTATAACCATATTGTAAATCAGAGAAACAGACTTTTGAAAGATATTTATACAAATCCGGCGCTGAATGATACTATGGGCATCTGGGATATGCAGATGGTCCATTATGGACGCAAGATTATAGAAAAGAGAAAAAGCTTTGTAGAAGAACTCAATGAGATCATTCATGAGATTCATAAAAACCTTACGGGAGGAGAGGAGTTTCTGGAGGTTATTTATGATCCGAGTACAGAAGCAGACGACTTTGAAAGTGTTCTGCAGAAAAACAGATCCAGAGATGTACGGATGAAAATGACATCTGCCGGTCCTCACAGAGATGATCTTTGTTTCAAAGTCAATGGGATAGATATCCGGAAGTACGGGTCTCAGGGACAGCAGAGAACAGCTGCATTATCTTTGAAACTTTCAGAGATCTATCTGGTAAAGAAAAAAATCAAGGATACGCCGGTTCTTCTTCTGGATGATGTACTTTCAGAGCTGGACAGCAGCAGGCAGACCTGTCTTTTGGACAGTATTCATGATATACAGACAATGATCACCTGTACAGGACTGGATGATTTTGTAAGTAATCAGTTCCACATCAACAAAGTGTTCAGGGTGATAAAAGGACAGGTTTTTGACCCGGTAAATTCTGATATCAGTTACCTTTGACAAGGATAAATGCATATGTTAAACTGTTTTTAATTATGGAAAGTTGGTGAATATATCTTGGATAAAGAAGAATATCGAATAAAGTTAAATCAGATGAATCACTATGTAGACCAGAAAAAATACAAAGAAGCAATGGATGTTGTGGACAGTATTGACTGGAGAAGAGTGAAGAATGTCCATACATTGTGTGTTGTTGGTGAAATTTACGCTGCAAATAAGAGATATGAGGAAAGCCGGGAAATATTCCTTCTGGCATATCATCGGGCTCCGATCGGAAAAAATATTCTGTACAGACTGATTGAAGTTTCGCTGAAAATGAAGGATATTCAGGAAGCAGAAGAGTTTTTTGAGGAATTTCAGGAAGTTGCGCCAAATGACAGTAATCAGTACATCCTGAGATATAAGATCAGCAAGGCGGAAAATGCATCTCTGGAAGAACAGATCAGGATACTTGAAGATTATAAAGAAAAGGAATTTACAGAGCGCTGGTCCTATGAGCTTGCCAAACTGTATTATCAGAATGGCGAAACAAAAAAATGTCTGGAGCTTTGTAATGATATCATCCTTTGGTTTAATGAAGGACGCTATGTACTGAAAGCCATGGATCTTAAGAATCGTATGGGTCAGCTTACAGGAGCAGAAAAAGAGCGGTATGAGCAGCAGTTTGTGCCAAATCTTACTACTGTAGAACAGATGGGCCAGGATGGAGATACTCAGGCTGTGCAGGAGGATGCTGCAGATGAGGATGCTCCTGTGATCGAAAGTGTCCGTATTGATGAGCGGGACGTAAATAATGCGGAAAGCCTTCAGGAAAAGATATCCAAAAGCATCCGTGATATTTTTAACGGCAGCAAAAAAGAATCCGAGGAAGAGTTTGCTGAAGAAGATCAGGACATCCAGGAAGAAGAGCATCAGGATGAACTGATTAAGGACAAGTCTTCAGAAGAGGAAGAACAGAATGTTCCTGAGCTTGAGCCAGAGGATATTTCTGCAGATACAAACATTTCTGACAGCCAGCCGGCAGAGGCGGAAGAGACTGCCCAGGAGCAGCTGGAAGAAAAGTCGGAAGAAGTGCAGGATGTGTCCAAGCTGGAAGACGAAGAAGAGCTTTCGGACAGCATTAAAGAACTCAGGAAATTTGAGATTCCGGATTCCATGAAAGATGTTGACCTTGCAGAAAATGTTTATGCAGATATTCCAAAAGCTCCGGATATTACTCTTCCGGATATGGACAAGGATACAGAAGACGGGAAAGCAGAATTTGATGAATTTAATCTTGAAGATATGATCCTTTCTGCTGCAACAGCTCAGGGAATCGAAATTCCCAAGGATACGGTTTCTGAACAGCCAAAGCTTCAGGAAGATGATGTACTGGACGAAGATTATATGACAGAAGAAGATCTTCAGAGTGCAGAAGAAGAGTTTTTAAACGGTCCGGCAGGAAGAAAGACAGAGCCGGAGTTTGAAGAGGAGGAAATCCGGGGAGAAGACTCCTATGAGGATGATGAGCTGAACGACGACGATTTTTACGAATACAGTGATGAGGAAGATGACGACTTCTATGGTGATGAAGCTGACGAAGACGAAGACAGCTTTTATGAAGACGATGAAGATGATGAACTGTATGAAGACGATGAAGAAGATTTCTATGAAGATGAGGATGACGAGTTCGATGAGGAAGAAGAAATGGAGGAGCTTCCTGTTGTAAGCCGCAAGCCTCTTACGGAAAAGAGAACAGCAAAAATAAAAAGACCGGATCCTGACAGAAGAACTGTATTCAGAGAAGAGACTCCTGTAAGAAAAGCAGAGCCTAAAAAGAAGAAACGCCGCATCAGCGAAGAAGAGGAACTGGAGCGTTTTGTTGATTCAATCCGTCCTCAGGAAGCAATGGATATTATTCCAAGAGAAAAGCAGCTGACAGACAGTGAGAAAAAGCTGTTTACATATTTTGCCAAAGTACCGGGTCTGAGAGAACAGCTGGTAGAGACATTGTGTGATGTACAGGATGCTGCAGCAGATAAAACTTCCAGAACAGGCAATATTATTGTTATGGGCGGCAGAGAGACAGGAAAAACAAGATTGATTTCCGGTCTGATCCCGGCAATCTGTAAGGAACTGAATCTGGAAGCTGCCAAAGTAGCTTATGTATTTGCAGATCAGATTAATGGAAAAAATATAGCAGCTATTGTTAAGAAAATGGCAGGCGGTTTTCTTGTAATCGAAAATGCAAATCAGCTGAAAAAAGAAACCGTAAACCAGCTGAGTAAGGCAATGGAATTCCGTACAGACGGAATGATCGTGATCATGGAAGATGAAAAGATCGGTATGCGCAAGCTTATGGCAAGATTCCCGAAATTTGCGTCCAAGTTTACATCAATGATCAATATTCCGGTATTTACCAATGATGAGCTTGTAAATTTTGCTATGATCTATACAAGAGAAAGAGGCTATGCCATCGATCAGAAAGCCATGGTTGCTCTTTATAATCTGATCAGCACTAATCAGAAAGATGACGAGCCAATGAATGTTGGAGCTGTAAAAGACATTATTGACAATGCCATTGCCAGATCCACAGGCGGAATCCGTAAGCTGAGCCGGAATATCTCAAAAAAGAGAACAGATATAGATGGATATGTAGTTCTGTACGAGAAGGATTTTAACTAAAAATAAATAACGAAAAAGGAAGTAAAGATTATGACCAGACCTTATCTTGGAAATCCCAAATATACCATTGAAGTTCTTCAGAAGTATGGATTTATTTTTCAGAAAAGGTTTGGTCAAAATTTTTTGATCGATACCCATGTTCTGGAAAAAATCATAAGAGAATCAGAGATCACAAAAGATGATTTTGTGCTGGAAATTGGACCAGGTATTGGGACTATGACACAGTATCTGGCGGACTCTGCCAGAGAAGTGACTGCAGTAGAGATTGATGATGCTCTGATTCCAATACTTCAGGATACCTTGAAAGAGTGGGATAATGTAACAGTGATCCATGGTGATATCCTGAAAACAGATATACGTAAGATCGCAGAAGAAAAAAACAATGGAAAAGCAATAAAGGTAGTTGCCAATCTGCCGTATTATATTACAACACCAATCATTATGGGGCTTTTTGAAAGCCATGTTCCGGTGGAGTCTATTACGGTTATGGTTCAGAAAGAGGTTGCAGACAGAATGCAGACCGGACCTGGATCAAAAGATTATGGTGCTCTGTCTCTGGCCGTGCAGTATTACGCTGAGCCGGAGATTGTTGCGAATGTCCCGCCGAATTGTTTTATGCCCAGACCAAAGGTAGGAAGTGCGGTGATCCGTCTTAGAAGACATCAGGTACCTCCGGTGCATGTTCAGGATGAAAAGCTGATGTTCCGCCTGATACGAGCTTCTTTTAACCAGAGAAGAAAAACTATGGCAAATGGACTTAAAAATTCTCAGGAATTAAATTATACAAAAGAACAGATCGAAAAGGCGATCACAGACTGTGGACTTCCTCTTAATATCAGAGGAGAGGCTCTTAGCCTGGAACAGTTTGCAGCACTTTCCAATGCCTTTTCGGAAATTGAAAAATAAAAGAAATGGTAAAAAGCATCCGGTGGCTGGTCGGATGCTTTTTACTTGTTAGGGCAAGGCCCTGTTTTACATTGTGAAGTTTTTCGT
>NZ_CABVDF010000224.1:0-4738 GCF_902497045.1 uncultured Blautia sp.
TAAATTGCTATCACGTACTTTCTCTCCTTTTTCATTTTGGAACGTGATATGTTTCCTGCTGTCTGTCCAGATTGTCTGCCAGCCTCTGTCTGCCATACGCTGGATAAAGTCTTCTTTACTGCAACAGTTTTCTTTGGATTCAAGGACAGCCATGGCGCATTCGGCAACATAGCTCTTTTTAGAATCATTGATCAGAAGATTGTATTTATTCTTGTTCCAGGCGATAATCTCACCTTCCTCGATAGGTGTTCCATCAAAATGTTTCTCCTTTTCAGCGATAGTCAGACCTTTTTCAAGACAGAGATTATTGGTAAATTGTTTTTGATGCTCCAGATCATGTTTTGTCTGATGAAGCTTACTTCCGTCTACATAGGAAACAGAATTGGTAACAATGTGAATATGAAGATGGTCTTTGTCCTGATGTACGCTAATCAGATTCTGGTGATCCGGAAAGAAGTGTTCCGCAAATCGGCGACCAATCTCGAGACATTCTTCCGGAGTAATTATTTCATCTTTATGAAAACTGATAACGTTGTGTGCGTACATTCGGCCAGAGTCTTTGTTCCACATTTTTTTCTCTTCGAGGAAAGCGCAGTAAACATGATCCTGATTAATTGTTTCATAGGAATAAGGGCCTGTGATTTCTACATAGCCTTCAATAACTTTCTGATTCTGAAGAACATAGTTGATTACATTTCTCATCGCTCCGTGCGATTTAGTTGATTTATTGATAACCTTATTAATTGCCATATGTTTTCACTCTCCTTATGGTATTTGCTGATTTCATCAGCGGTCTCATGCAATGTCTGAGCAGTCGGAAGATAGCCCTGACCATTTGCAACATGAGCCATCTGATTCACATTAGTAGCTAATCCCCGGAGCTGCTGAACAAGTACGGCAAAATTTTTGCTGAGTTCTTTTTGAACAGCAATTTCATCCGAAGATATGATAGGGGTTTCTTTGATGGCATTTATGATATATGCCTGTTGCGTAAGACCTGAGTCCTTTACTTTATTTTGCAGAAGTGCATATTCGTCAGCATTCATGCGGAAGGTAACGGAAATGTCACGTCTGCGTTTCACTTTCTTCTTATTCATAGCATTTTCCTTTCTTTATAAGAGCAGGGTGTAGGGGTGCAACCATTACCGGGGAGTGCAGAGGGCGAGGAGCCCTTTAGAAAAATGATGGAAGAAATGAGGAAAGGTCCGGTGGACGTTTCTGGATTTCTGAAATCATTTTGCAGGCCGGGAATGCAAAGGGAAGCGCTCTTGCTGGGGGATCCAAGGGGGCGAAGCCCATCTGGCAAGTTTAGGTAACAGCCCAAAGGCTGGAACCGGTGCATATGGCTGGCCATAATGCGAAACTTGCCTAACTACTTCATCACGATTTAGAAGCTTAGGCGGTCGGGATGGAGTAGTTTGTTGTTTTCTTTGTGAGGCCGGAGCAGGACAGCATGTAAGACTTTACCGTGGCAGAAAGTTCTTATTTGATGAGATGAACAGGCCGAACAAAGCTGGTTCATGGGAAGGATCGAAATGCAAAAAGGGAAATGTCAATTAAGACAATTCCCTTTTGCAATAGAGGATTCTGATCAGGAACCAGAGAGAAGATTGATGAATCATCAGCTGGCAGATTTGTTTTCAGTGATACCAAGAATCAGCTGCAGTGTTTCATCAACAAGATCATGGGGGAGCATGTTGCTCTGGCGCTTGCTCCTGGAACAGTTCTTCCAGTCACTGATCGTGATCTCAGAAATTCCCCAGCTGTTTACGGTGGATACGACTTCAGCCTGTTTTAAACCATCAAGAGCTGGGATTTTGTATAAGCCGGAACGATAACCCATAAGGATGGAAAGAAGGATTTTTCTGTTAAGATCTTTTCCAATATAGCCCTTAGTCTTTACCGTGGATTTTACTTTTACACGTTCCAGATCAGCGGTGACCTTGATGCAGTCTTCGTTCTGCATGGTATTTCTATAATTCAGAAATTCTTCTGCATCGGTGAAAGGTCTTGTATCATATTCTGCAATTATGGTATCAACGTGATAGAGACCATTGGCACTATCATAATGAACAGGAGTGTTCATTGCTGTTTCTGTGATCGGGCAACGCTTATAATCAAAATTCATGGAAAGCTGCCGGATACTTTCGGTAACATGAAAATCGTGTTTGCGTTCTACGATTTCAGAAAATTCTGTCCACAATTTTGTGGAGCATTTTAATTTTCCTTCACGAGAAAGTACAGCGATGATATAAGCATCTCTGTCAGCACGACTGTCCTTCACCTCTCCTGTTGTATATGAATTGTGGGCGAGAACGCCTTTATCATTCACAGCTACGTTTCCGCGTGTTGTGATATTCAGGAACGTATCATTGAAATGCTTTGGTTCCCATACCTGATTGGCTGCGCAAGCTTCTCTGGTTTGATTGAGAATGTAACGACCATTCTGAAAAACCTGAGCGAATCCATAAGCATCAAGACTTCGGACAACATCCGTAGGTGCGTTAGTGATGAATCCGTCAGTAGTAACAGAGTAGACTTTATAACCCATATCATGAAGCTGGTTAATGCAGGCGATCAGCATGCATCTGACCAGTGCAGTAGTATATGCAGCGTGATAAGGACTGGTAACGGAGGACGGTTCAGCATCGACGCGTCCCATTTTCTTCGCGTTGTATCTTGTTTTTGGACTTACATTCTGAGCAGTTTTGCCGTAACAGGAGTTAACCATTGTCTTTAAGCTTTTCTCAACTAATGGATTTTCCTTATATTCAATCTTTGCGCGAATACGATCCTGGACAAGATTTGTAACTGCATAAGCAAGACACTGAGATGGCTTATTGTCTTTCAGGAGCATCTGACATGTGAAACCTCTGTAGACTGTAATTTTCGCACCAAGCCTTAATGCAAGGTACATATCAGGACCGGTCATGTAGACATGCCGTGCATGCCGAGGATAGATTTTCATACCGCCTTTGACCGGAACCGGAATATTCGGGCAGTAGCAATCGTCAGGAAAAGTGAAATCTCCAACAGCGACAGCCGGTATCAGCGGACTTGTGAGATCCTGCCATGTAAGGTCATAGTTTCTTGGAAAATCTCTTACCGGTTTTGACCAATCGATATCAACGATATTTGCCATTGCCGTTGGATAAGCATTCTGGAGATCGAAATCCGTAGTCTGCTCTGTGATCCAGCCAATATAAAAGGAGGCATTAAAGCCTCCTGTATATGCCTCCTCAAAATATTCTATTGCAAGCTTGGCATCCGGATTATCCCTGATCGGAACATATCTCGTTGCCCTTAAGTATTTAATACACTCATCTTTTGATGGAATAATCCCTTCATCCAACATTTCTAACCCCCTGAATATCCTGTCATATTCTGATTTCTTCTTAACTCCAAAGCACTGTTTGATTGAACCATACATTGATGCCGCAGCCGCACTGGATAGTGTCATAGGAACATTATGATTGCACTGAAAAAGTTCAGAGCAGAAGGAAACTACGATATCGGCATCATTTACTGCGTACTTATAAAATTCAATCGGATTGCTTACAGCAAACGATGCCATATTTTCAATTACTTTGGGTGGAAGTTCTAACTTTGGTCTGCCGATTACTTTTCCAAGAGCTTTCAGGGATTTGTTTTCAGCAGGCGTAAGACCAAGAGTATCGCGTACATTGAGATTGATTATCCAGTAGTAGTTATAGTTTGAGTCATTTTCAGCTTTAAATCTGACACTTTCTGTTGTCATCCATCCACCCTGGATTTCACCAACTTTACGGAGAAGATCTGTGTCATATTTCTGACGCCGGAATACGGATATATCGGCTTTTCCGGTATGACAGATAAGCGTTATGGGAATGATGCTGTCTTTCATTGCTTTGAAATCAATAACTTTAATGCTTGTCTCAGACAGAGTTTTCTTTTCTTTGTAGATGATATCTCTTTTCAGGACGAGTGGGAAATTGTGAAAATAACTTTTTTTCAGATCGTCCAAAATATCAGCGAGACAATACTTCAATGGTATCTGACCGCCATCTGCAGTTACTTCCTGACTGCGAGGATCCACAAGAAAGAAGTATCTGATCAGTGTTTCCCCAATGGATATTGACATTTGCAGGGATAATAAAAGGCGATTTCTGCCAGTTTCATCACGGAAATCCTGAAATTCAGTATCAAATCCAATATTTAAAGACATTTTTTCGGACTGGATCACCTTGAAGGAAGGGATCACCTCAGCTATACTTCCTGCTCTCTGGACATCAAGGGGAGCAAGAAAAGATTTTCCGACAGGGGCGGAAACGGTGTCAATTAACATACTTGCTGTGCATATAGGTGAAATGACACCACTGCCTTCAGCCCTTGTATTTACTGGGTTTTCGCAGTTTTCAGAGTTACCGAAGTTTGAAACTTCGGTAACGTCTGGTGACACTACTTCTTTAAATAAAGTGTATTCATCCCGGGCTTTAAGGTATTCAATATTGTAAGATTTTAGAGCTTCAATAATCTGCCAATACTGTTCCCATGACCACTGGGTAATGTGATTTGTAAGCAGAGTAGTCTGCAGTGCACTGGTTCCATTAATCATTAATATCCCTCCTTTTCAGACCGGAGGTAACAGCAAACTGTTATCCGGATCCTTTTGTTGGGATTTATCCGATTGGAGATAGATTTGTAATAGGTAAAGGATGTTAAAAAGATGCTGTTGTCAAGATGCGAATACCGGTCATGA
>NZ_CABVDF010000225.1:0-4714 GCF_902497045.1 uncultured Blautia sp.
CTCACACCAATAATATACTCGAGTATATTATTGGTGTCAAGTAAAATCATTAGATTTTTAAAACAAATTAAACAAACTATTACCCATCCCGGCTAACAAGAAAGAGATCCTTATTATCAAAGGATCTCTCTTACATGATATTAATATTCCAACGTCTCCATATATTTCATATATCTTACCACCATCAGTGCGATCTTAAAGGTAATCGCATCTTCAAATACACGAAGATCCAGTCCTGTGCTCTTCTGCAGCTTATCCAGACGGTATACCAGGGTATTTCTATGGATATACAGCTGTCTGGATGTCTCAGAAACATTCAGACTGTTTTCAAAGAATTTATCAATAGTCACCAGGGTTTCTTCATCAAAATCATCCGGGGACTTATTTTCAAAAATCTCTTTAATAAACATCTTGCACAGCGGAATAGGAAGCTGATAGATCAGTCTGCCGATTCCCAGAGAACTGTAGGCGATCACGTCTTTTTCTCCAAAAAAGATCTTTCCTACATCAAGAGCCATTCTGGCTTCCTTATAAGAACGAGAAACCTCTTTCAGTTCATTTACAATTGTTCCATAAGCAATATGTGTTTCGCTTTCCTGTGTGAATCCAAGTGTATCAAGGATCGCATGGGCAAGCTTGTCCATATCACTGTAGTTTTCTCCATCTTCCAGCTGTTTTACGATAATGATGCTTCTTTCATCTACAGCCGTAATAAAATCTTTTGTCTTGCCGCCAAAAAAGCTCTTTACCGCCTCCATGGCATTGTGGTCTTTCTCCTGCTCCAGCTCCATGATCATAACAACACGGCGCACATCCGCATCAATATGGAGCTTCTTTGCACGATTATAAATATCCACCAGAAGAAGATTGTCCAACAGAAGATTTTTGATAAAGCTGTCCTTATCAAAACGCTCCTTATAGGCAACAATCAGATTCTGAATCTGGAACGCCGCAAGTTTACCTACCATATAGGTATCCTCATCGTCCCCATGTGCCACCAGAACATATTCCAGCTGGTAATCATCACTTACCTTAAAGTACTGATATCCCTTCACAAGCTGGCTTTCTGCCGGGGATCCTACAAAAGCCTGTACATCTTCCGGCTGAACCGAAAAATCTGAAAATGTAGATGCCAGAACCTTACCTTCTGTATCTATAACACAAAACTCGATTCTGGATATTTCTTTTAACCCTTCCAGGGTATTCTGAAGTACCTGATTTGATATCATCTGCTAACATCCCTTCTTACGCATTCTGCATGTTTCTTCTCTTTTCCCATAAAGAAAACCTGTACATAAAGCTATTTTAATACAATATCACCAAAAATAAAAGAGGAAATCCGAAATTTGTTACAATTTTTTGCGTGATTTTTGTATATTTTTCCCTATCTTTCTATAAATCCTTCTCCATGTACCTCTCTGGCATCTCCTACGATCACGAATGCATTAGGATCGATCTCATCAATCTTTTCTTTCAGCTGGACCAGTTCTTTCTTTCCTACCACACAGTAAAGCATCAGTTTTTCCTGCTTTGAATACATTCCCTTGGCATGAATGCCTGTAACTCCCCGATCCATATCCTCTATGATCATACGGGCCACTTCCTCCGGCTTATCGGTGATAATATGAACTGCCTTTGAAAATTTCAGGCCCTCGATCAGACCATCTGAAACCTTTGTTACTAGATAAACGGCAATGATCGCATAAAGACCCTTACGAATGCCAAATACATACATTCCCACAAGTACAATCGCTCCGTCTATAAACTGCATGATCTGTGCAATGGAATAATGCCTCATATACTTCTGGATAATGGCAGCCAGCATATCTGTACCGCCAGTCGTTCCTCCTCCCAGAAATACAAGGCCAATTCCCACGCCAAGGATAATACCTCCGTAAACAGAGGAAAGAAGAATGTCATCAGAAAGCTCCCATGCGGGAAGAACAGCCAGCCACATCGTCAATGACATATCTCCGATCAGAGCTTTTTTTACAAATGAAAATCCTTTGATCTTTGTTGCAAGTATAAAAAGAGGAATATTCAGACTCAGATTCGTAATCCACAGAGGAACCCCGTTTTTAACAATTCCTCTCGTCCATTCCTTAACCAGAATAGCAGCTCCGGAAAATCCGCCTGTTACAAGCCCGGCTGCATCGAAACAGGAGGTGATCGCAGCTGCCATCAGCCCTGTTCCTATAAAGATTACCATATACTCCAGAAACAAAGATCTTTTTCCTGCAAGTTTCATAAAAAACTTCCTCCTGTAATTATAACTCTAATGCGGTAAAGCGTCCCATATCCTAAAAGAACGGGAGACGGCACAAGCCGCTTCCCGCTCTTATTCTGCCCTATTTTTCGGGCATATTTACAAATCTGATAAAATGATAGCTTTCTACAATCTGGAAATATTTGATAATTCTGGGATACAGAGGTTCAGCTGCCTCCCCGAATTGTTCCTTTACCAGCACAGCAATATCTTCCACCGTACGTTTTCCGTCGATCAGCGGCCAGATAAAACTTCCGTTAGCATCCAGATGAACTTTTGTAAAACGAGGTTTATTAAACAGATTCTGTGCAATCTTGTTCATGATCCCGGTATTTTCCACCTCCAGGATCACCCTCTCTTTCAAATCTGTATGCCACTTTAATGAACTGCTTTTTTCCGGTATCAGATCCAGATAATTGATATCTGCCATCTTTTTTTTATTTCTTTTTTTCATCAGTCTTTTCTTTTATTCCATAAGGAGAATTTCAGCAGACAAAGGATCATAAGAACCATGATCACAACACCGCCGATATTGCCAAAGCTGATGAAAGACGGAATGGTCACTCCCGCTACCGCCAGAATGGCAAGGAAAATACCTACAAGACCTTCTCCGGCGATCATACCTGCACAGTACAGCGTACCATCGGTAACCTGTCTTTCTTTTGTTTTTGCATCTACCTTCTTGCGTCCGTCCATGAACATGCGCACTGTACCGCCGATCATGATGGTTGCATTCAGGTAAATCGGAAGGTAAAGACCAATTGCAAAAGGCATAACCGGAATTCTTAAGATCTCGAGACCAATTGCAAGGCATACACCTACAAATACAAGAGTCCAGGGAAGGTTTCCTCCCATGATACCCTCTACGATCATTTTCATAAGACCTGCCTGAGGAGCCGGAACTTCTGCTGTACCATATCCCCACGCTGCATCCAGAAGATAAAGAACACCGCCGATTGCAAGACCGGATACAACCACACCAAGAAGCTCACCGATCTGCTGTGTCCTCGGAGTAGCTCCAAGAAGATATCCTGTCTTAAGGTCCTGAGAAGTATCTCCTGCAATTGCTGCAATGATACAGATAACAGAACCGATAGCGATTGCTCCTGTCATACCCTTGATGCCAGTCTCACCTGTTGCTTTAATTGCAAATGTAGCGATCAGAAGTGTAGCGATAGCCATACCGGAAACCGGGTTGTTGGAGGATCCGATCATACCTACCATACGGGAGGAAACGGTTGCAAAGAAGAAACCGAATACTACGATCAGAAGAGCTCCAAGGAAGTTTACCGGAATTGCCGGAACAAACCAGATAATAAATACCATTGCAAGGATACCAACAAGGATCACACCCATAGGAAGATCTCTGTCAGTTCTCAAAGTACTGTTCGCCTGGGATCCTTTCATACTCTTCATGGAATCACGGAAGGTAGAAATGATCAGAGGCAGAGATTTGATCAGGGAAATGATACCGCCTGTAGCGATAGCACCTGCTCCGATATATTTAACATAATTTGACCAGATAGCCGCTGCTCCGCCTTCTGCAAAAAGCTGGGAAATTGTCACTCCTGCCGCTGCCGGATACATAGAAGTTTCCGGTCCAAACAGACAGATCAGCGGAATAATTACCAGCCATCCCACAATAGAACCTACAAACATAAAGGATGCAATTCTCGGTCCTACGATATAGCCAACGCCAAGAAGCGCCGGATAAACCTCCATACCGATCTCACCCTTAAAGGACTTAAAGGCTACGGCAACGTCTGCCGGAACTGCTTTCAGTCCGTCTACAATAAACTTAAATGCTGCTGCGATTCCCATACCGGAAAATACAGTAGCCGCGTTGGAACCGCCCTCTTCGCCTGCCAGAAGAACGTCTGCACATGCAGTTCCTTCCGGATAAAGAAGTGTGGCATGCTCCTTCACGATCAGCGCATTACGAAGGGGTACCATAAAAAGTACACCCAGAACACCGCCGCAAAGTGCGATTAAAGTAATTTCTACCAGACCCGGTTTCTCGCAAAGACCTTCCTCTGCCCAGAGAAACAGCGCCGGCATAGTAAAGATAGCTCCTGCTGCAAGAGATTCACCTGCAGAACCGATGGTCTGTACCAGATTGCTCTCAAGAATGGAGTTTTTCTTCATGATCACACGGATAACTCCCATGGAAATAACTGCTGCCGGAATGGAAGCAGATACTGTCATACCAACACGAAGACCAAGATAAGCATTGGCTGCGCCGAATACAACTGCCAGGATCATACCCATGATCACAGAGGTCACCGTCATTTCAGCGGTTACTTTTTCTGCCGGAACATACGGTTTAAACTCTTTGTTGTTCATTGATTTCCTCTCCCTTTTATTAAATTTTTACGAACCTATTCTTCATTATACTAATTTACAGCTTCATATGCAAGCAGTTTTCCCTTTAATCCTATGAAGATTTTT
>NZ_CABVDF010000226.1:0-4696 GCF_902497045.1 uncultured Blautia sp.
TTTGTAAAATAACTGAAAATCTATTGAAATTCCTCTGTTTTTATGATATACAGGAAGAGTTGTCCTGTATAAAAACAGGGGATTTTTTTAGGGGAGGAATGGTCATGAGTAATAAACTGATCGATTTTCAAAATATTTCCAAAACTTATGGGATGCAGACCGTTCTGGATGATTTTAATCTTTACATAAGAGAAAATGAATTCCTGACACTTCTGGGTCCAAGCGGATGTGGAAAAACTACCACACTTCGTATTCTTGGCGGCTTTGAGACTCCGGATGCAGGCCGCGTGATCTTTGACGGAAAAGACATCACAGATCTTCCGCCAAACAAAAGACAGTTAAATACCGTATTTCAGAAATATGCACTGTTTACGCATATGACAATTGCAGAGAACATTGCTTTTGGTCTGAAAATAAAAAATAAAAGCAAACAGTATATCCATGATAAGATCAAATATGCGCTGAAGCTTGTAAATCTTGACGGATATGAAAACCGTATGCCGGATTCTTTAAGCGGAGGACAGCAGCAGAGAATCGCTATTGCCCGAGCAATTGTAAATGAGCCGAAGGTTCTTCTTCTGGACGAGCCTCTGGGAGCGCTGGATCTGAAGCTTCGTCAGGACATGCAGTACGAGCTGATCCGTTTGAAAAACGAGCTGGGAATCACTTTCCTGTATGTTACCCACGATCAGGAAGAGGCTCTTACTATGTCAGATACCATTGTAGTTATGAACCAGGGATATATCCAGCAGATCGGAACACCGGAAATGATTTATAATGAACCGGAAAATGCTTTTGTTGCGGATTTTATCGGTGAAAGCAATATTATTTCGGCTACTATGGTGGAGGACCGCATGGTAAAGATACTGGGCGTAAACTTCCCCTGTGTGGATGAGGGATTTGGACAGAATAAACCGGTAGATGTGGTGATCCGTCCGGAGGATATCGATCTTCTCAAACCGGGAGAAGGAAGTATCGACGGTGTAGTCACTCATTTGATTTTTAAAGGCGTACATTATGAAATGGAGGTTACGGCTAATAACTATGAGTGGCTGGTACACAGTACGGACATGTTCCCGGTAGGTACTCAGGTCAGCATTCATGTGGATCCTTTTGATATCCAGATCATGAAAAAACCGGAATCCGAAGATGAGGAGGCGGTGAACATTGAAGAGTAAACGTCTTCTGGCCGGTCCGTATCTGTTCTGGTCAGTGTCCTTTGTCATCATCCCTCTTCTGGTGATCGTGTATTATGCTTTTACCAGTGATGACGGCGGACTGACTCTGGCAAATCTGTCGCAGATCACTACGCCGGAGAACCTGAAAGCATTGGGAGTTTCCCTTCTGCTGTCCTTTATCAGTACGTTGGTCTGTCTGATCCTGGCATATCCGCTTGCCATGATACTAAGCCAGAAACAGGTAAACCAGACCAGCTTTATTGTACTGATCTTTATCCTGCCTATGTGGATGAATTTTCTGCTGCGTACCATGGCATGGCAGACTCTTCTGGAGAAAAACGGTGTAATCAACAGTATTTTAGGATTTCTTCATCTCCCTGCATTGGAGATCATCAATACACCGTATGCTATTATTTTGGGAATGGTGTACAATTTCCTGCCGTTTATGGTACTGCCCATTTATAATGTGCTGATAAAAATAGATTCCAATGTCATAAATGCTGCAAGAGATCTGGGAGCGAATCCGATCCAGACTTTTCTGAAGGTAACATTTCCTTTGAGTATTCCAGGAGTGATCAGCGGCATCACCATGGTGTTCGTGCCGGCACTTACCACCTTCGTGATCTCAGATCTTCTGGGCGGCGGCAAGATCCTCCTGATCGGAAACGTGATTGAGCAGTCCTTTAAGCAGAACAGTAACTGGCATGTGGGCAGCGGACTTTCTCTTGTGCTGATGGTATTTATTATTGCCAGTATGGCACTTGTGGCGAAATACGATAAAGGAGAAGGAGGTACGGCATTTTGATCAGAAAAATTTTACAGAAGCTGTATCTGGCTTTGATCTTTATTATACTTTATGCACCCATTGTTACCCTGATGGTACTTTCCTTCAATCAGTCCAAAACAAGGGCGAAATGGGGCGGGTTTACTCTGAAATGGTATAAGGAGCTTTTTCAGAATGAACAGATTATGAGCGCTTTTTATACCACGCTGATCATTTCATTTGTGGCGGCAGCAGCGGCAACGATCATTGGTACAGCTGCAGCAATTGCGATTCAGGGAATGAAACAGCGGTGGCGCACCTTTTATATGGGCGTGACGAATATTCCCATGATGAATGCGGAAATTGTTATGGGTGTATCTCTGATGCTTCTTTTTATTGCATTCAGAATGAAAATGGGATTTGGAACCATTTTGATCGCCCACATTACTTTTAATATCCCGTATGTGATCCTGAGTGTGGCTCCGAAACTGAAACAGACAAACCGTCATGTGTATGAGGCTGCGCTGGATCTGGGAGCTTCTCCTCTGGAGGCATTTTTTAAGGTAGTGTTCCCGGATATTGTACCTGGCGTGCTTTCTGGTTTTATGCTTGCGTTTACTATGTCTCTGGATGATTTTGTAATCACGCATTTCACAAAAGGACCGGGGATCGATACTCTTTCTACCAAGATTTACACAGAGGTTCGTAAAGGGATCAAGCCGGAGATATATGCACTGTCTACCATTATGTTTGTGTCAGTTCTTGTGCTTCTGATCCTTATTAATTATTCGCCGGAAGAAAAAGAAGACACAAAAGCAAAGAAAAAACGGGCGAAAAAACCTTCAAAGGTTAAGCGGATCCTGTTACGTCGTGTGATTCCGGTAACTATCTGCGCACTGTTTCTTTTTGGAGGATTTTATTATTCCAAAGAAAACAATGTGATGAATTCCCAGAAAGTGGTGGTTTATAACTGGGGTGAATATCTGGATCCGGAAGTTCTGACAATATTTGAGGAAGAAACCGGCATCGATGTGGTGTATGAGGAATTTGAGACCAACGAGATCCTTTATCCCAAGATCAGTTCAGGTGCCATTGCCTATGATGTAATCTGTCCAAGTGATTATATGATCCAGAGGATGATCGAAAACAACCTGCTTGCGGAGATTGATTTTGACAACATTCCCAATATCAAAAATATTGGAAAGGATTATATGGAGCAGTCCAGACAGTTTGATCCGGAAAACAAATATTCTGTTCCTTACTGCTGGGGAACGGTTGGAATCCTTTATAACAAAACTATGGTAAAAGAACCAGTCACCAGCTGGTCGATCCTCTGGGATGAGAAGTATAAAGATAATATCCTTATGCAGGATTCTGTCCGTGATGCCTTTGGTGTTACACTGAAATATCTGGGGCATTCTCTGAACTCCACAGACCTTGATGAGCTTACAGAGGCCAGAGACCTTCTGATCAAGCAGAAGCCGCTGGTACAGGCATATGTCATCGATCAGGTTCGTGACAAGATGATCGGAAATGAGGCTGCCATCGGAGTGATCTATTCCGGCGAGGCTATTTATACGCAGAAAGAAAATCCAGATCTGGAATATGTGATTCCAGAGGAGGGAAGTAATATCTGGATTGATTCCTGGGTTATTCCTAAAAATGCAGAAAACAAGGAAAATGGTGAAAAGTTCATCAATTTCCTCTGCAGACCGGACATTGCTCTGAAGAATTTTGAGTATATCACCTATTCGACACCTAATGTGGAAGCAAGGAAGCTGATCGAGGATGAATCCATCCGGAACAGTGAGATTGCTTTTCCGGATCTTTCAAAATATGAAAATCTGGAAACCTTCCAGTATCTGGGAACAGAGGCCGATCAGACTTACGGAGAACTGTGGAATCAGGTGAAGTCTCACTAATCACATAAGAAACATAGAAAACAGTCTGAATGACAGATTTTGTGGAAACAGAGATCCCCGGAGCGCTCTTTTCAGGAGAGTGCTTCCGGGGATTTTTGTATATGTCAGGAATGTTTCAGACAGTGCTTTTCAATCAGGTTCAGAATCTCATACAGCCCCATGGCAATGACACACAGAATCAGAATGGACATCAGAACCGTAGTCAGTTTAAAGGTCTGGCTGGAATAGATGATGAGATAGCCAAGCCCCTGCCGGGCGCCGATAAATTCTCCGATGATCACGCCAACCAGACAAAGTCCGATATTAACCTTCATGGTACTTAGGATCAGAGGCACAGAGGAAGGAAGGACGATCTTCAGAAGCTCATCCTTTCTTGTACCTCCCAGTGTGGCAATCAGCCTGCCTTTATCCGGATCTGTTTCTCGAAAACCGGTATAGAGATTGATAATGGAGCCAAATATGGCAACGGACATTCCTGCTACGATAATGGTTCTGACATTTGCGCCAAGCCATACGATCAGAAGAGGCGCCAGCGCTGATTTTGGAAGGCTGTTAAGGATCACCAGGTAAGGCTCCAGGATGCGGGAAAGTTTTGGACACAGCCACAAAAGCACAGCCGTTCCAATTCCCAGAAGTACTACAAAAAAGAAGCTGATCAGGGTTTCAGCAAGCGTGATTCCGATGTGGACAAACAGAGACTGATCCCGGCACATTTCAGCAAAATTTTTCAGGATTGCCCAGGGACTGCTGAAAATAAAGGAATCGATCCATCCCAAACGGGAGGAAATCTCCCATAAAATCAGAAAAACAAGAAAAAGTAGAATTCTGGATAT
>NZ_CABVDF010000227.1:0-4524 GCF_902497045.1 uncultured Blautia sp.
ACTTTCTGTATATTCCACGAACTCTCTCATAGATTTCACAGAAAATTTCCTGATGTTCTCGGTAATACTTTACATGCTCCTGAATTGGTTCCGTTACCTCTGAACGAATGCTTACCATTGCTTTACAGGCTTCTGAAACTGATGCATACATTCCCGTTCCCACTGCTGCCAAAATGGCTGCACCAAGACAGGCTTCCTCATCTACTTCTGTTGTATACACTGGCATATCCAGCATATCTGCCTGTATCTGTTTCCACGTATTTCCTCTGGCACCTCCGCCAGAAGAAATCAGACGCTCCTGGTAAATGTCCTTCTGATCAAAAATTTCTTTACATATACGAAGATTATATACTACACCTTCCATTACAGCCCGTACTATTGCAGCCTGATCATGAATTAAGCCAAGTCCAAAAAACACACCTCGCGCCCTAGGATCATTCCAAGGAGTTCTCTCTCCCGCTAAATATGGCAGAAAAAATATTCCATTACAGCCCGGAACAACTTTACCAGCTTCCTCATCCAAGGTTTCAAAGGAACAGCTTGTTTTCAAAATCTTATTTCTCAGCCAGCTTAATGTATTTCCTCCATTCATTGCTCCGCCTTGAAAAATATACATATCTGGAACACCATGACACCAAAGCTGACAACGCATTTCCTCATCCATTACCGACACATTCGTCACAGCTGCAATCTGTGAAGAAGTACCGATATTACATGAAATAATTCCTTCTCCTGTCACTCCATTTCCTATCAGCTGTGCCGCACAATCTCCTGTTCCAGCAACTACAGTTGTCCCCACCTTCAATCCAGTTTCCTCTGCCGCCTTCTTAGAAACAAAGCCTGCATCTTCATGAGATTTCAGTATTGGGGGCCAGATATCCGTTTTCAAATCCAGACGATGAAGCAGCTCTTTGCACCATTGTCTGTTTTTCATATCAAAAGCAAGCGTTGCACTAGTATCGCAGAAATCAGAAGCCACTTCGCCTGTCAATCGAAAACGAATATAATCCTTTGGCGAAAAAACAGTATATATTTTTTCGTATTCTTTAGGACGGTTGCGCTTCAACCATAAAAGAGAGCAGATTAACATTCCTGTTCCCGGACAGTTCAAAAGCTCTTCCCGAATCAAATTTCCTGCTTTTTCATAAATCTCCTCTTTTTCCAGAACAGATCTCTGATCCAAATGGATTATACTGTCACAAACAGGATTTCCATCTCGATCTATCGCCACAAGCCCGTGCATTTGCCCAGAAAAACCAATTCCTTGAATTTCCTCTGCATTAATTCCGCCTCTTTCCAATGCCTGTTGTACAGCTATTTTCGTACATTTCCACCACTCCCGCGGATCTTGTTCTGCATAACCAGGTTGAGATGTTTTCACCTCATATCCAGCTTGTCCAAGGCCTCTTATTTTTCCCTTTTCATCTGTAATCAGAGCCTTCACACTAGAAGTCCCTAAATCGATTCCCATCAGGTATGACATAATTTCCTCTTTTCAAATATAATTCACCATTTAACTGTCTGTCATTTGCTGTGTTCTTTATTATACTTTTTTCTTAAAACTGTTCGAACAGCTTCCATAATATGTTCTCTGGAAATACCAAATTTATGTGAAAGAAAATCACGACTTCCTACTTCACCAAAACAATCCGGAACTCCCACTCTTACAAACGGTACTGACATATTTTCTGCCAAAACTTCAGCCACTGCAGATCCCAATCCACCTATTTTATTATGATTTTCTGCTGCTACAATAGCACCTGTTTCTTCAGCACACGCTAAAATTAATTTATTGTCCAGTGGCTTAATTGTAAACATATCCACAACCCGAACACTAATTTTTTCTTTTTTTAGTTCCTCAGCCACACAAATTGCCTCATATACTTCAATTCCTGATGCAATTATGGTCACATCGCTTCCATCGTGTACTACAACACCTTTTCCAATTTGGAATTTCTGACCTTCTTCATAATATGATTCCACCTGTTTTCGCGGAAAACGAAGATATACCATACCATACGTTTCTGCAATCTTATGTAGCAGACTGCGAAGCAATGTAGGTTCTGCCACATCCAAAATCGTCATTTCCGGAAAAGAACGATAAATTCCAACGTCCTCAAAAGGCATATGCGTTCCCCCATTAGCCTCTGCCGTAATTCCTGGATCAGATCCTATAATTTTCAGGTTCGCATGATTATAACAGCCTGATAAAAATGCCTGATCGGCACATCTTCTTGATGCAAAAGTACCAAAACTATGTACAAATGGGATTTTTCCCTTTACTGACATTCCTGCTCCTACACCAACCATATTGGCTTCCATAATTCCCACATCAAATGCCTGATTTGGATATTTCTGAAACAGAGAAGAAGTCCCAATTGCTCCTGCAAGATCCGCCTCCAGATAAACCACATCTGGGTTTTCAACCATCAATTCTTCCAGAGTTTCTGCAAACACCTTTCTCAATTCAGCCATTTTCATCCCCCTTTCATCCTTCTTTCTGAGCATCCAGTTCTCGGTAGAATTCCGGAAGGCTGTCTTTCTTTACTGCCGTGGAATGACAATTTTTCATAGAAGCATAAAACTTCACTCCAGCACCTTTCACTGTATGAAGTACAAGAATCACAGGTTTTTTCTGCTCTTGTTTTGCCTGTTCTAGTGCAAAAAAGATTTCTTCCGTATCATTTCCATTCTCTACAGAAATAACTTTAAACCCAAAAGATTTAAATTTATCCTCTATACATCCAAGACAACATATCTCGTCGGTTGTTCCATCCAGCTGTTTTCCATTGGCATCAACCAACGTAATCATATGGTTAAGCCTTTGATGTGCAGCAAACAGCATTGCTTCCCATACCTGCCCTTCGTTCAACTCTCCGTCTCCCAAAATTAGATATGTATAATTTTCTCTTCCTGCCAGCTTATCTGCAAATGCAGCCCCTGCCGCAAGAGAAGCGCCCTGTCCAAGAGATCCGGTAGTCATGTCTACTCCTGGTGTTTTACTTCTATCTGTATGGCTCGGAAGAATAGTATCATTTTGATTTAATGTATCCAAAATATTTTCATCAAAGTATCCTTTTGCTGCAAGTGCTGCATACACGGCCGGACCACAATGGCCTTTCGAAAGCACCAGATAATCCCTATCTGATTTTCCAGGATCTGCGGGATCAATATTCATTACACTGCCATAAAGAACTGCCAGCGCATCTGCAATTGATAAGGAACCTCCCACATGTCCCGTTCCCTTTGATGCAATCGCACGAAGGATATTCTTCCGAATCTGTACTGCAAGGGCTTTTATTTCTCTATCATTATACTTCATGCATTTCACCTTCTTTTCTCCAGTTATCACGGAATTTTCTTCCATAGATATCTGCAGTTTTTATAGCTGAAAAAACGACGTCCTCATTTACGAAAAATGGCATATTCCCCCAGTTACTGTGCATGGATGCCTCAGCAATCTTTCTGATATTTTCATCAGTATTATTCACATGAAGATCTTCCAGACATACCGGCAATCCCACACTCATACAGAAAGCAAGTACTTCCTTCAGATATTTTTCATCTGCGCACTCTGCAATCAGTTGAACGATACAACCAAATGCAACTTTTTCTCCATGCATAGTCTTATCACTGTTTTCTACTGCAGTCAGACCATCATTCACAGAATGTGCACCAGATGTCGCATTATTCTCAAATCCAAGACCACTAAGAAGAATATTCGTTTCAATAATATTCTCTAATGCCTCTGTTACTACATGATTTTCACATGCAATTTTAGCTAAAACACCATATTTCATAAGTGATGCATAACATTCTCGTGCAATTGCTTTACCTGCCAGAGTCTGTCTGGTTCCTCCACTCTTATGATAAACCAAATTCGGAGTATCTGATTTTGCTGTTGATTCTGCCTCTATCAGTGTAGCCAGAGCATCCCCCATTCCCGAAATAAGAAAACGTACTGGGGCATCCGCAATAATCCTGCTGTCTACGATTAAGACACTTGGGCTATGATCATAAAAGAATTCTCCCTCGTGAGAACCATCTTCTCTATAAATAACGGAAAGGGAACTTGTTGGTGCATCTGTCGCAGCAATAGTCGGTACTACAAAAAAAGGAAGTCCCAGTTTTGTTCCTACAGCTTTTGCAACATCTATTGTTTTACCTCCTCCAATACCAATCACAAGATCCGGTTTCCATTCTCTAAGTTCTTCAGCCCGTATATCAATCAATTCTCTGGTAACCTCTGATTCAAAAGGAATCACTCGAAGTTCACAATCACTGTCTTTATAAATTATACGGAGTCTTTCTGAAAATTCTTCATATAAAAAACCATCAATAAATGCTGCAATATGTTTCCCAAACTTATCCGTATAAAACTTTATATTATTAAATTCTCCTGGTCCTTGTACATATCGCTCCGGGGAACACCAGCCTCTAGTAAATCTTCTCTTAATCTCCATATCTTTCTTGTATGATGTTTATAGAAGCTAAAACATCACCTTTTCCTTTCTTTTAGTAATG
>NZ_CABVDF010000228.1:0-4422 GCF_902497045.1 uncultured Blautia sp.
TAAAAAAAGGTGTTGACTTTTGTAAAGGCCTATAATATAATATGTCTTGCGTCAAGCGAACGCGGAAAATTAAATACCGTTTACGGGGTGTGGCTCAGTTTGGCTAGAGCGCCTGGTTTGGGACCAGGAGGCCGCAGGTTCGAATCCTGTCACCCCGATGCTGTAAACAACTTTTACCGTTTCAGCGAATATGCGGGTGTAGTTCAATGGTAGAACACCAGCCTTCCAAGCTGGATACGTGGGTTCGATTCCCATCACCCGCTTCTCTGTAAAAAGAGAAATGTGTCTGTAGCTCAGCTGGATAGAGCAACGGCCTTCTAAGCCGTGGGTCGGGGGTTCGAATCCCTTCAGGCACGCTGTGGTGGGTATAGCGCAGTTGGTTAGCGCGCCAGATTGTGGCTCTGGAGGCCCAGGGTTCGAATCCCTGTATCCACCCTTTCGCCTTTGGGCTATCGCCAAGCGGTAAGGCACAGCACTTTGACTGCTGCATTCGCTGGTTCGAATCCAGCTAGCCCAGTCTTTTATATGGAGCATTAGCTCAGTCGGTAGAGCACTTGACTTTTAATCAAGTTGTCCGGGGTTCGAATCCCCGATGCCTCATTGCATCTGTAGAGATACAGATGCTTTTTTTCTTACAGTATCCACCCGGATTTGGAGAGGATACAGAAAAACTTCATAATCCATGCGGGCATGGCGGAATTGGCAGACGCGCCAGATTTAGGTTCTGGTGTCCATGACGTGCAGGTTCAAGTCCTGTTGCCCGCAGTATAAAAAAGCGCCTTATTCAGGCGCTTTTTTATACTGCTTTTTACAGATATTGGATCTGTGCTGAGATATGTCCGTTTTTTTCAATGTTCAGCACGGCATAGCTGGGCTTATGATTTCTCTGGCGGGGGAAAGAAAGACTGCCCGGATTCAGAACAAGTACTCCGTCAATCTCTTCCAGCACAGGACGATGGATATGTCCGAAACATACACAGTCGCAGTTTCTGGATTGTGCTTCATCTACGATTCTGGAAAAGTCCATAGATACTCCATAATAATGCCCGTGACTGATAAGGATCCGATGTCCGGCAATGGAGAGTTCATCTTCTCTGGGAAGGTCAGAGAAAAAGTCGTTATTTCCGGAGACCATGGTGCAGGGACATTCAGCCAGTGCCTCAATATAAAATTCCCTGCCTTCTACGTCTCCGCAGTGGATCAGCATGTCAAAGGGCTGTTCCTTCAGAACTGCCTGTTCCAGATTTCCGTCACGACCGTGCGTGTCACTGACTACAAGGATTTTCATCTGAGCTCATCCTTAATGGCGCGCAGAGCCTTCCCTCTGTGGCTGATCTTATTTTTTTCTTCCATGGAGATTTCTGCTGAAGAACAGCCGTATTCCGGAAGATAAAAGATGGGATCATAGCCGAAGCCGTTTTCTCCTTTTTCTTCATAACCGATTCTTCCTTCCATGGAGGCACGAACTGTTTTTACGGTGCCGTCTGGAAAAGCAGCAGCGATAGCGCAGACAAAACGAGCGGTTCTCTGCTGGTCAGGAACTCCCTCCAGTCTTTGGATCAGGTTCGCGTTTTTGATATGGTAGGAGGTATCTTCGCCCATATAGCGGGCAGAATAAATTCCTGGTTCTTTGTTCAGATAATCAATCTCCAGTCCGGAGTCATCAGCGAGGACAATCTCTCCGGTAAGCTGACTGATTGCTTTTGCCTTGATGATAGCATTTTCTTCAAATGTACTTCCGTTTTCTTCGATATCCGCAGTAATGCCTGCGTCTTTCAGAGAAAGAAGTTCAATATCCAGATCTCCAAGGATCTCACGGATTTCTTTCATTTTTCCTTCATTACCTGTGGCAAAAATCACTTTTTTCATGGATTCATATTCCTCCTTGGCGGTTTGGGTCCCAGAAACTGGTAGTAGTAGGTTTTTAACATACCATTGTATATTTTTCGGTTTTTATCTGCTTTTCTTCCGATGTCATTTTCTGCTTTATCATAGGAAGTGATCAGGTACATGGACCATTTGTCCAGACGGGCAAAGCTTTCACCGATTTCCCGGTAAAGCTGGGGAAGTGCGGCTTTTTCTTCCAGACGTTCGCCGTAGGGCGGATTGGTGATCAAAAATCCATAAGGTTTAGGATGACTCAGATCTTTGACCGCTCTTTGCTGGAAATGGATCAGCTTGTCCACTCCCGCCATTTTTGCATTGGCTCTGGCGGACTTCAGTGCTTCAGGATCAATGTCGTAACCCTGGATGTCTGTTTTGATATCCAGATTTATCCGGTCGTTTGCTTCCTCTATGGCATCATACCAGCATTTGCGCGGAATAATGTGTTTCCAGTCCTCAGAAAGAAAAGAACGGTTCATGCCAGGCGCCATATCTGCTGCGATCATGGCTGCTTCAATAGGAAAGGTACCGCTTCCGCAGAAAGGATCCACCAGAATGCGGTCTTTGTTCCAAGGTGTGAGCATAATAAGTGCAGAGGCAAGGGTTTCTGTGATCGGAGCTTTTACTGTCATCTGGCGGTATCCTCTTTTATGAAGGGATACACCGGAAGTATCAATACCGATGGTGGCGATATCTTTCATAAAAGCAACGCGGATGGGAAAGCTTGCACCGTCTTCCGGAAACCAGGAAATGCCATAAACGCCTTTGAGACGTTCCACAATGGCTTTTTTCATAATAGACTGGATATCAGAAGGACTGAAAAGCGCGCTTTTTACAGAGTTTGCTTTGGCAACCCAAAACTTTCCGTCCTTGGGAATATAATTTTCCCAGGGAATAGCTTTTGTTTTTTCAAAAAGCTCATCGAAAGTAACTGCTTTGAATTCTCCTGTTTTCAGAAGGATACGTTCTGTAGTACGCAGGAATATATTTGCCTGTGGGATTCCGGCGGCATCGGCAAGGAAAGTAACTTTTCCGTCTTCTACCTTGCTTATTTCATAGCCCAGATCCAGAATTTCACGTTTCAGTACAGCCTCCATGCCGAAATGGCAGGGAGCGATCAGTTCCATATATTTCATGGCAGCCTCATTTCTCTGACAGTATTTCCGTCAAAATCTTTAATAGTAAAGCAGTTGTCTTCCAGCACTGCGTAGGTGTGCGGATTGCCTTCTTTGGGGATGGAGACAGAGCCGGGATTAAGAAGAATGTAGCCGTCCATCTGCTCTGCCCTCAGGACATGGGTATGACCATGGATCAGAATATCATTTTCCTGAAGGGGAGGCAGATGATCCTGATTGTAAGTATGACCGTGTGTGGCATAAAAAGTCCTGCCGTCAATAGAAAGGATGCAGTAATCAGCCATGACAGGAAATTCCAGAACCATCTGATCCACCTCTGCCTCACAGTTTCCACGGACTGCATAGATCCGGTTTTTATTTTGATTAAGAAGTGCGATGACTTCTTTGGGGGCATACTCTTTCGGGAGGTCATTTCTGGGTCCGTGATAGAGAAGATCGCCCAGAAGAACCAGCCGCTGTGCATTTTCCTGCTGAAAAGCATCCAGCATTTTGCGGCAGTAGTATGCCGAACCGTGTATATCCGATGCAAACATGTATTTCATTAATGTATTCTCCTTATTTATGGATGTTTTGAGAAAAGTCTCTTTCCCGTTCGGAAAAGGGATTTTCTCTTTTACATTATCATGGTTAGGAAGAAATTACAAGATTTCTTCCGCGATAAGCTTCAAAACCACCGATTACAGAACGGGTACGGTATCCTTTCCGAACAAAAAGACGAGCTGCAGCCATACTGGCGCCGCCTCTTTGGCAGTAAAATACAAGGAGTTTTTCAGGCGGAAGTTCTCTGCATATGGATAATTCCTGATAAGGGAAATTTACTGCGCCAAGAATATGGCTTTTTCTATAAGCATCTGGGTCGCGGACATCTATGATCATAGTATCGGATCGTCCAACATAGTAATCCAGCATTTTTGCAGAAATCGTTTCAATTGGAAACATAACGGTATTCCTTTTTTTATTTATCATATGCGGAAAAACACAAAGGAGCACAAATTAGAAATCCATGCAAAAAAGGAGTGCTGCGGTGGGCGGCACTCCTGTCTGCATCATCATATAAGAAGGGAGAAGCGTTTGCAGTTCAGTAAATTCTTGCTTTAGTATCTGTCGGAATAGTTGTTTTCTTCCAGATCATAGGCATTGGAAAGTTTGTTTTTGGAACTGTTTTTACTGCTGTTTTTCGTGGTGTTTTTTCCACAGTTCTGTGCATTCTGTGTGTTTTTGTCAGTTGCTTTGTTTGTGTTGTTCATTGTTTTGTTTTCAGATTCATAATTTTTGGCCATTTTCATTACCTCCTGATATAATCTGTTGAATACAGCCGCCTGAATGCCGGATGTATTTGTCAACTTGTTTATGACATCCTATAGTATGTTAAAAAAGTTGTAATAATATTCATGAAATCATA
>NZ_CABVDF010000229.1:0-4380 GCF_902497045.1 uncultured Blautia sp.
AGGAATACACTGTAATTTTATTGATATTTTAAACAAAATGGAGAGAAGATTATGAATAAAAGAAACATCAGCGGACAGCGTCAGATGGATTTTGTATCAAAATTTGATTTTATCCGGGAAGCGGGAACGGATGCAGAAAAAAAAGCTGCTGCCCTGATCCGGGAGGAACTTTCCTCTTTTGGAATGGACAGCCATCTGGAAGAATTTCCTTTTTATACCTGGGAAATCAGAAAGGCTGCTTTTGCCGTAACAGAGCCTTATTATAAAGAATATCAGGCGGAAGGCTACATTCGGTGCGGAAATACGTCAGAAGAAGGAATCGAAGCAGATTTTGTCTATGCGGAAAACGGAGACGAGATCAGCCTTTCCCATGTAAGGGGAAAGATTGTTATGGTAAATGAGATTGTCCGTAAGGATATGTACCTGAAGCTGTTAAAAGCAGGTGCAGCAGGATTTGTCAGTATCACCGGTACTCCTGTCGATGAAGGAGAGGACCGGATGCCAAAAGCAACCGGAATCCCTCAGAAGCTTTTCGATTCCCTGAATGAAAGAGAGCTGATACAGGGTGTTGGAATTCATTACCTGGATGCCCTGGAAATAGTTACAAAAGGAGCTTCCCGCGCACGTCTTACCTTACTTCAGAAAGAGGTCAGCCGTACTTCCGGAAATATCGTGGCAAGGATCCCCGGAACAGACCGGGCAGAGGAGATTCTGACCCTTACCGCTCACTACGATTCGGTTCCTCAGGGTCCGGGAGCCTATGACAATATGGCAGGAGCAGCCATTATTATGGAAATCTGTCGTTATTTCAAAGAACACCAGCCCCGCAGAACACTGGAATTTATCTGGTTCGGGGCAGAAGAAAAAGGACTTCTGGGAAGCCGGGATTATATCAAGGTTCATGAAAGCGAGCTGGATGCGCATCGCTTTAATATGAATGTAGACCTTGCAGGACAGCTGGTTGGAGGAAATGTAATCGGTGTAACAGGAGATTCTTCCATCTGTTCCATGCTGACTTATCTTGCACGGGAAACTGGCATTGGAATGACTACCAAAAACCAGATCTGGGGAAGTGATTCCAATACTTTTGCCTGGAAAGGAATTCCGGCAATGACCTTAAACAGGGACGGTTTTGGCATGCATACCCATTACGACACGGTAGAGCTTCTTTCTGCCTGGTCTCTGGAAAGGAGCGCACAGCTTCTCTGCCACATTGCAGAAAGTCTTGCAGCAATCGACAGTATGCCGTTCCCACAGGAAATTCCGGAAGAATTCAAAAAACAGCTGGACGAATATTTTGGGGCATAGGCTTTAAAATGCCCGGATTTTATGATACACTTACCTGTACAATGATTACGAAGATTCTGCTGAATTAATGTAGAATCAATACAAAGGAGAGGTTTTGGCTATGACAGTAACAGAACGGCTTAGCGCCCTTCGTGCCCTGATGAAAGAAAAAGGCGTGGACGCATATCTGGTGCCAACAGATGATTTCCATGCATCAGAGTATGTAGGGGACTATTTTAAATGCAGAAAATATATCACCGGTTTTACCGGCTCTGCCGGAACGGCGGTAATCACCATGGATATGGCAGGGCTTTGGACTGACGGACGATATTTTATCCAGGCTGCGCAGCAACTGGAAGGAACTACGGTGGAGCTTTTTAAGATGGGTGAGCCGGAAGTGCCTACCATCCATGAGTTTCTGAAAGAAAAGCTCACTGAAGGAATGTGTCTGGGATTTGACGGAAGAACCGTAAGCGCAGCAGAAGCAGAAGAGCTGAAAGAACTGCTTTCCGACAAAAAAATCCGTTTTTCTGTAGAAGAAGATCTGATCGGAGAAATCTGGACGGAACGTCCGGCTCTTTCCTGTGAACCGGTTATGGAACTGGATATAAAATGGGCAGGAGAATCCAGAGCAGAGAAATGTGCGCGGGTCCGCCGGAAGATGCAGGAAAAGCAGGCAGATGTTTTTGTCCTTACTTCCCTGGATGATATTGCATGGCTTCTGAACATCAGAGGCAATGATATCCACTGCTGTCCGGTAGTCCTTTCTTATCTGGTACTGACCGAAGAGGAAGCGCTTCTTTTTGCCAATGAAAAAGCGTTTGGGCAGGATGTTCTTGCCAATCTGAAAAAAGATGGAGTTGTCCTGAAACCATACAATGATATCTACACATATGTAAACACGATCCCTGCCGGAAAGACCGTGATCCTTTCCAAGGCAAACGTCAACAGCCGCCTGGTAAACAGCCTTCCGGCTGAAGTAAAAATCCTGGATGAAGAAAACCTTACTCTTCTTCCAAAAGCTATCAAAAACCACACAGAAGTAGAGAATGAACGCATTGCTCATATCAAAGACGGTGTGGCAGTGACAAAGTTTATTTACTGGCTGAAACAGAACGTTGGAAAAATGGAGATCACAGAACTCAGTGCAGCAG
The DNA here is from genome assembly GCF_902497045.1 of uncultured Blautia sp. Classification (NCBI taxonomy): domain Bacteria; kingdom Bacillati; phylum Bacillota; class Clostridia; order Lachnospirales; family Lachnospiraceae; genus Blautia; species uncultured Blautia sp. Next base: position 2,442 of record NZ_CABVDF010000229.1, read on the forward strand.
AGCATCTTTTCCAGCTGCGAAAAGAACAGGAAAATTTCCTGGACAACAGCTTTGATCCTATTGTCTCTTATGGCGGTCATGCGGCTATGTGCCACTACAGCCCGTCACCGGAGACAGATATTCCTCTGGAACCAAAAGGACTGGCTCTTTGCGATACCGGCGGACATTATCTGGAGGGAAGTACCGATATCACCCGTACCATTGCTCTTGGAGAACTGACAGAAAAAGAACAAAAATATTTTACTCTTGTTCTGAAGGGACATCTTCGCTTAAGCGATGCCAGATTCCATTATGGCTGCTGCGGACAGAATCTGGATTATCTCGCCAGAGAACCACTGTGGAGACTGGGAGAGGATTATAATCACGGAACCGGTCATGGAGTGGGATATCTTCTGAATATTCATGAAGGACCAAACAGCTTCCGTTGGAAGTCCTCCTCTGCAGTTCTGGAAGAGGGCATGATCACATCAAATGAACCAGGATATTATGTAGAAAATGAATTCGGTATCCGCCACGAAAACCTGATCGTGTGCAAAAAAGCCGAAAAAACAGCATACGGCCAGTTTATGTGCTTTGAAAATCTGACTATGGTACCTTTTGATCTGGATGCCATCAATCCGGAGCTTCTGGATACCTATGAAAAAGGTCTTCTGAATTCCTACCATGCAGAAGTTTATGAGAAGATTTCTCCTTACCTTACAGAGGAAGAAAAGAACTGGCTGAAAGAATATACAAGAGCGATCTGATAATTTCAATTAACAAATTTTGATGTAAAAATAAGGACAGAGTTCTTTTTTTGGCCCTGTCCTTATTTTTTATGTATGTTTACAGTTATTTTTCATAAAAATGTCTGCCATATTTACGAAGCTCATCCGTAAGGATTTTCTTGTTTCTCATATTAAAGGTAGTAGGAGATGCAAAGAATCCTCCTCCTTTGCCAAGGAGATCCACTTTTTCACGGGCATAGGCCCGTAACATTTCTTCCGGTACATCCACGCGGTCCGTGATGGGATCATCCATAGCACCGTTGATCACAAGCCTGTCTCCGTATTCCCGTTTGATTGCTGCAAGATCATTGACAGACTGAGCTGGATTCCACATATCAACGCCTGCTTCGATCATGTAAGGAATATACGCATCAATCTTTCCATCTGAATGCATATTAAAGTATGCGCCGCCTTCATGGGCTGCTTTTACGATTTTCTTCAAATTTGGTGCAATCAGATGCTTAAAAATCTCCGGAGGAATAAATCCATTCTTGTTAAATCCCCAGTCATCATGATAGCAGATCATTTCCACCGGAAAATGACTGGTCAGCTTCCGGATGACAGCGATTTTGTGCTGTGTAAGAGCATCAAAAAATTCTGCAACCTCGTCTTCATCAATAATCAGCGCTTCCAGTGCATTCTGCATTCCCATAAGAGAATGTAACCGTTCAAAAAGTCCTACCTGGAACCACCAGTCAGACATACGGTTTTCATCATAATATGGTGCAAGTCCTTCTGCACATTCTTTCCAGTCTAAAGACTCCAGATCTGGGAACACTATTTTTTTCTGCCAGCCTTCAATAGAATCCAGCATTTCATCCCCGGGCTTTACGATCGTAGCGCCGATTCCGGCTTCAAAAGTCCAGTTGCATCCGAACCAGTCAGGACCGGTTTTGTTATCATAGGACCGTTCACAGATAATGTCAGGAGTGATTGGGTAGGTATCTCCTGACATAGGAAGATATCTGGGGATTTTGTGCTCCAGGAGAAGCTTCATGTTTTCCCGGGGAGAACAGGGAAGATCCGGATCATAAGGTTTTGTGCCTAAAGGTGCCGCTGCAATCGCTTTTCCGACTTCCGGGCTGACTGTTGCAGAAACCATATCGACCATCAGCGGAAGCATTCCATTATAAATACGTTTTCCCATAAAACTCGCCTCTTTCCTTTTTAAT
>NZ_CABVDF010000230.1:0-4311 GCF_902497045.1 uncultured Blautia sp.
CCGATCTATAGATTAACTCCATAATGCTTAGTGCGGTATGCAGTCAGCTGTCTGAACATGCCTCACAGAAAGGAGGAACATATGGATTCTGCATTATATGCAAATTATCTGGCTATTCTGAAACACGAACTTGTTCCCGCTCTGGGATGTACGGAACCTATTGCCATTGCCTATGCAGCAGCAAAAGCCCGACAGATTCTTGGAGAATTTCCGGATACGATTGAAATGCAGTTAAGCGGAAACATTATCAAAAACGTAAAAGGCGTCACAGTCCCTAATTCAGGAGGTCTGAAGGGAATCGATGTGGCAGCTGTTCTGGGCGTTGTAGGCGGCAATGCTGACAAAGCGCTGGAAGTTCTGGAAGAAATACGTCCGGAGCACATCGAAAAAACAAAAGATCTGATAGAAAAAAAGATCTGTTCCTGTACTCTGGCAGAAGGAGTATCAAACCTTTATATTGTTGCCAGGGTAATCAAAGGAGAACATTTTGCCGAGGTTACCATTGTAGATCAGCATACCAATATTATACGGATCGTAAAAGATGATCAGGTGATTCTCTCCAGGGAAACAGAAGAAAAAAAGATTGATTCTGCCATTGACAAATCCAAGCTTACTGTAAAAGATATCCTGGATTTTGCCGATCAGGTAGTCGTTGAAGACGTAAAGGAAATCCTGGAACGTCAGATCCGCATGAATACTGCCATTTCTCAGGAAGGTCTGGACAACAACTATGGTGCTCAGATTGGAAAAACACTTATGCATGTCTGGGGAAAAGGGATCACTACCAGAGCATGTGCCAGAGCAGCTGCAGGAAGCGATGCCCGCATGGGCGGCTGTTCCATGCCTGTTGTGATCAACTCCGGCAGCGGAAATCAGGGAATGACTGTTTCTCTTCCTGTTATCGCCTATGCGGAAGAATGGGAAGTTTCCAGAGAGAAGCTTTATCGGTCTCTTGTGGTCAGCAATCTGATAGCCATCCATCAAAAATATTATATTGGAAGTCTTTCCGCATACTGCGGTGCTGTCAGTGCAGCCTGCGGAGCCGGGGCCGGCATCACTTATATGTATGGAGGAAACTATCAGCAGGTATCCCTGACCATCATCAACACACTCGGCAATATCGGAGGCATCGTATGTGACGGCGCCAAACCATCCTGTGCAGCAAAGATCGCATCCTCCGTAGATGCGGCTCTTATGGCATTCCATCTGAGCATTCAGAATAAAAGCTTTCTTCCCGGTGAAGGCATTATCCGCGGCGATGTGGAAGAAACCATCAAAAGTATGGGATATATCGGCCGTGTGGGAATGCGCTCCACAGATACCGAAATATTAAATATTATGATCGACCGTGTAAATGTAGATCAGGAATGCTGAAAATATTTTTGAAGGGGGATTCTCATTTTATGAAAAAAAACAGTTTTTTTAAAAGTCTTCCATTTAAACTTCTTGTAGGAGTTATCCTTGGAATTGTGATCGGACTTATTCTTAATTCTACAGACGGCTCAGACCTTACCCTGGGTATCTTGAACGTAGTGGTAACACTGAAATATATTCTTGGACAGGTGATTAATTTCTGTGTGCCGCTGATCATCATTGGTTTTATTGCACCGTCCATTACCAAACTGGGAAACAACGCTTCCCGTATGCTGGGCGTTGCCATTGTGATCGCATATGCATCCTCTATTGGTGCCGCACTTTTTTCTACTGCAGCAGGTTATACATTGATTCCTCACCTTTCCATTATTACAGATGTCGAAGGGCTGAAAGAACTGCCTCCTGTTGTGTTTGAGCTTGCGATCCCGCAGATCATGTCTGTTATGAGCGCCCTTGTCTTTTCTGTTATGATAGGTCTTGCCGCTACCTGGAACAAATCTAGATTGATCACCGGAATTCTGGATGAATTTCAGGCTATCGTGCTTTCCATCGTATCCAAAGTGATCATTCCGATCCTTCCTTTCTTTATTGCTCTTACCTTCTGTGGTCTGGCTTATGAAGGATCCATAACCAAACAGTTCCCGGTATTCCTTCAGGTTATCGCAATTGTTCTGATCGGTCATTTTATCTGGATGGCACTTTTATATGTACTGGCAGGCATCTATTCCAAAGAAAATCCCTGGGACGTTGTACGTTATTATGGTCCCGCTTACCTTACTGCAGTAGGAACCATGTCCTCTGCCGCAACACTTGCCGTTGCCCTTCAGTGTGCAGACAAAGCAAAACCGCTTCGTAAAGATATGGTACAGTTTGGTATTCCTCTTTTTGCAAACATCCATCTTTGCGGTTCTGTTCTTACGGAAGTATTCTTCTGCATGACAGTCTCCAAAATCCTGTACGGCACGATTCCTTCAGCCGGAACTATGATTCTTTTCTGCCTCCTTCTCGGAGTATTTGCCATCGGAGCTCCCGGTGTTCCCGGAGGTACCGTTATGGCATCTCTCGGAATCATTACAGGTATTCTTGGATTTAATGAAACCGGCACGGCTCTGATGCTTACAATTTTTGCTCTTCAGGACAGCTTCGGCACAGCATGTAACGTAACAGGAGACGGAGCCCTGACACTGATCCTTACCGGATATGCAAAGAAACATAATGTCAAAGAGCAGAATATTAATGTAAATCTTTAAATTTCTGCTTGTGGGGGGTGGGGCGGCGGAATGGCCAGCCTGCAAATGGTAGCCATATTCAATCCGGAAGGAGTTCTGTTTTGGTGTTGTCTACTTCCAGATGCAAAGAGAAAAAGCAGCTCATAGTACATAATCTGCTTTTTTCTCTCTGCATCGTCTGTGGGGAACAAAAAACAAAATCCGCCCCTTCCTCACAAACAGAGAGTTACAGCATATTTTTTTCTCTTCGGATAAATGTTCCCAGTTTTTCTTCTTTCAGTTTCCCCCCAGCCACTGCATGATGACCTCTTAAGAATACGTCATCGATCTTGCAGCCAAGCTTAAAGCCTTCAAACGGGTTGTTATCTGTATTATATGCATGGGTTTTGGCAGAGATCACATCTTCCCTGGAAGGGTCCAGGATAACAATATCTGCATCGCTCCCGGGCTGGATCACACCTTTTCTTGGATAAACACCGTAAAGCTTTGCCGGATTTTCACTTAACAGCTTACACATCTGAGCTTCTGTGATCTTTCCTTCCCTGACCCCGTAAGTATAAAGAAGTGTTCCTCGTGTCTGCACTCCTGGAAGTCCTCCCGGAATCTTCGTAAAATCCTCTCTGCCTAATGCTTTTTGCTCTAAGCTGAAACTGCACTGGTCTGTAGCAACAGTCTGGATTTCTTCTTTTCCAAGAGCTTCCCACAAACAGTCCTGATCTTCTTTTTTACGGATAGGAGGCGCACATACATAAACAGCCCCCTCAAAATCCGGTTTGGAATAAACGCTGTCCTCCAGAAGAAGATACTGAGGACAGGTTTCCGCATATACGGTCTGACCTTTTTTCCTTGCAGCCATCACTTCCTCATAGGCTTTTTTGTTTGTAAGATGAACGATCATAACCGGGGCATCTGCTTCTTTTGCAATTGCCAGAAGTCTGTGGACAGCCTCTGCCTCCATAGTATCCGGCCGAACCAGCGGATGATTTTCCGGTCCCAGACGTCCTTCCTTCTTTGCTTCTGCTATCAATGCATCGATCACACCTGCATTTTCACAATGTACACCTGCAAAGCAGCCGCACTGTCCCAGTTTTTTCAGAATCTTATAAAGATCACAGTCATCGACAATCATAGCCGGATATGTCATATAAAGCTTAAAACTTGTAATACCCTCATCGATCATATCCTGAATCTCTGCTTCTGTTTCTGGATTCCATTCGACTACGGACATATGGAAAGAATAATCACAGGAACACTTTCCGTCTGCTTTGTCATGCCACTTTTTCAGCCCTTCCCTTAGGGTGTGGCCGCCTTTATCCTGTGATGCATAATCGATCACAAAAGTAGTCCCTCCAAGAAGAGCCGCTTTTGTTCCGGTTTCAAAATCATCTGCTGTAACTGTTCCCGCCACTTCCAGGTCAAAATGTGTGTGTCCGTCAATAAACCCCGGAAAAAGAAGCTTGCCGGCTGCATCCAGGATTTCCGCGCCCTCAGCATCCAGGTTCCTGCCTACGTCAACGATTTTTTCACCATCGATCAAAACATCTGCCTGTCTGCTGCCTTCTCCAGAAACAACTGTACCATTTTTCAGCAAATATTTCATAAGATCAACCCCCAATTTCTGTTTTTTTCAATATACCATTCTTTTCTCTTTCCTTCAACCTTTTCCCCTGTACAGATTCAAAATTATTCAGGCTTACATAAATTTTTT
>NZ_CABVDF010000231.1:0-4294 GCF_902497045.1 uncultured Blautia sp.
TGACGAAATAAAAATAAATTGGTAAAATTAACAAATACAGATTGCTATAGAGGAGGTCACAGGTTATGGCAAAAAAGAGAAATATCATTGTAGGACAGTCAGGAGGTCCCACATCTGTTATTAATTCCAGTCTGGCAGGCGTTTATAAAAATGCCATTGAACGAGGCTTTGATAAGGTATATGGAATGCTCCATGGAGTACAGGGGCTTCTGGATGAGCAGTATGTGGATCTGTCAACACAGATTCATTCGGAACTGGATATTGAGCTTTTAAAAAGAACACCGTCAGCTTTTCTTGGCTCCTGCCGTTATAAACTGCCGGAGATCCATGAAGATAAGACAATTTATGAGAAGCTTTTCGGGATCATGAATAAACTGAGTATTGACACCTTTATTTATATCGGCGGAAATGATTCTATGGACACCATTAAGAAGCTTTCTGATTATGCGATCCTTACCGGACAGAAACAGAAATTTATCGGTGTTCCAAAGACCATAGACAATGATCTTGCTCTTACTGACCATACACCGGGATTTGGAAGCGCAGCAAAATACATAGGCGCATCTACAAAAGAAGTGATCCGTGATGCAGAAGGCCTGACCTATAAGAAAAAAATGATCACCATCATGGAGATTATGGGACGTAATGCCGGATGGCTTACCGGAGCGGCTGCACTTGCCAAGACAGAGGACTGTGAAGGACCGGATCTGATCTATCTTCCGGAAATTCCGTTTGATGTTGACAGATTCCTGGTAAAAGTCAAGGATCTTCTTACAAAAAAAGATTCCGTTGTGATCGCTGTATCTGAGGGGATTAAGCTGGCAGACGGACGCTATGTATGCGAGCTTGGAAGTTCCAGCGATTATGTAGACAACTTCGGACATAAACAGCTGCAGGGAACAGCAGCGTATCTGGCTAATTTCCTGGCAGGGGAATGCGGCTGTAAGACAAGAGCGGTAGAATTTTCTACTCTTCAGAGAAGTGCTTCTCATATGGCATCCCGAACAGATATTGATGAGGCATTTATGGTTGGCGGAGCTGCTGTCAAGGCTGCTGATGAGGGCGATACCGGCAAGATGATCGTAATCGACCGCGTTTCCGATGATCCTTATATGGCAAAAACAGGAATTTATGATGTACATCGTATTGCAAACGAAGAAAAACTGGTTCCAAGAAACTGGATGACAAGAGACGGTTCTTATGTGACAGAAGATTTTATTGATTATATCAAACCATTGATACAGGGAGATTATCAGCCGATCATGGTGAACGGTCTTCCAAGACATCTTGTACTGAATAAGAAAAAGAAACGCTGATTTTTTAGCAAAAAGGGGGAAAGTTTACAGATTTTCCCCCTTTTTTTGAGTTAGACCTTGACTATTTGACTGGAAATCTATACAATAACTATGTGCGTATAAAAACATATTTTTATGTTCAAAGAACAAAAATTTAGGAGGAAAATGTAAAATGGCAAAATGGGTTTACATGTTTACAGAAGGTAACGCTACTATGAGAAACCTTCTGGGTGGTAAAGGTGCCAACCTTGCTGAAATGACAAGCCTGGGTCTTCCTGTACCGCAGGGCTTCACTATCACAACAGAAGCCTGCACACAGTACTATGAAGACGGAAGACAGATCAACGATGAGATCATGGCTCAGATCATGGAAGCGATCACCAAAATGGAAGGAGTTACCGGAAAGAAATTCGGTGACAAAGAAAATCCTCTGCTTGTTTCCGTTCGTTCTGGTGCAAGAGCATCCATGCCTGGTATGATGGATACAATCCTCAACCTTGGTCTTAATGAAGAAGTTGTTCACACATTAGCTGAGAAATCCAACAACCCACGTTGGGCTTGGGACTGCTACAGAAGATTCATCCAGATGTACTCTGACGTAGTTATGGAAGTCGGCAAGAAATATTTCGAAGAACTGATCGACAAGATGAAAGAAGAGAAAGGTGTAACTCAGGACGTTGAGCTTACAGCTGAGGATCTTGAGACTCTTGCTAACCAGTTCAAAGCTGAATATAAAGAAAAAATCGGCTCTGATTTCCCATCTGATCCGAAGGAGCAGTTAATGGGCGCTATCAAAGCTGTATTCCGTTCCTGGGACAACCCGAGAGCAAACGTTTATCGTCGTGACAACGATATCCCATATTCCTGGGGTACTGCTGTAAACGTACAGATGATGGCATTCGGTAACATGGGTGATGACTGTGGTACAGGTGTTGCTTTCACACGTGACCCTGCTACAGGTGAGAACGGTCTGTTCGGTGAGTTCCTTACAAACGCTCAGGGTGAGGATGTTGTTGCCGGTGTTCGTACACCTATGCACATCTCTGAGATGGAAGAGAAATTCCCGGAAGCATTCGTAGAGTTCAAGAATGTATGCAACACTCTTGAGAAACACTACAGAGACATGCAGGATATGGAGTTTACTGTAGAGCATGGTAAACTGTATATGCTTCAGACACGTAATGGTAAGAGAACTGCTCAGGCTGCTCTGAAGATCGCTTGTGACCTTGTTGACGAGGGAATGAGAACAGAAGAAGAAGCTGTAGCAATGATCGATCCTCGTAACCTTGATACACTGCTTCATCCGCAGTTCGATGCAAAAGCTCTGAAAGAGGCTACTCCAATGGCAAAAGCACTTGGTGCTTCTCCGGGAGCTGCTTGCGGTAAGATCGTCTTCACAGCAGATGACGCTGTAGAGTGGGCTGCAAGAGGTGAGAAAGTTGTTCTTGTTCGTCTTGAAACATCCCCAGAAGACATCACAGGTATGAAGTCTGCTCAGGGTATCCTGACAGTTCGTGGTGGTATGACATCTCACGCAGCAGTAGTTGCTCGTGGTATGGGTACCTGCTGTGTATCCGGATGCGGCGAGATCGCTATGGATGAAGAAAATAAGAAATTTACACTTGCTGGCAAAGAGTTCCATGAGGGAGACAGCATTTCTCTTGACGGATCTACCGGTAACATCTATGACGGAATCATTCCGACTGTAGACGCTACAATCGCTGGTGAGTTCGGAAGAATCATGGGATGGGCTGACAAATACAGAACACTCAAGGTTCGTACAAACGCTGATACTCCGGCTGACGCTAAAAAAGCTCGTGAGCTTGGTGCAGAAGGTATCGGTCTTTGCCGTACAGAGCATATGTTCTTCGAAGGCGACAGAATCGATGCATTCCGTGAGATGATCTGCTCTGAGACAGTAGAAGAGAGAGAAGCAGCTCTTGAGAAGATTCTTCCGGAGCAGCAGGGAGACTTCGAGAAGCTGTATGAAGCTCTGGAAGGAAACCCGGTTACTATCCGTTTCCTGGATCCGCCTCTTCATGAGTTCGTTCCGACTACAGAAGAAGATATCAAGAAACTTGCAGATGCTCAGGGCAAAACTGTTGAGCAGATCAAGACTATCATTGATTCTCTCCATGAGTTCAACCCGATGATGGGTCACCGTGGATGCCGTCTTGCAGTTACCTATCCGGAAATTGCAAAAATGCAGACAAAAGCAGTTATCCGTGCAGCTATCAATGTAAAGAAAGCACACGCTGACTGGAACGTATGCCCAGAGATCATGATTCCGCTTGTTGGAGATATCAAAGAGCTTAAATACGTTAAGAAATTTGTTGTTGAGACAGCTGATGCTGAGATCGCAGCAGCAGGCGTTGATCTGAAATATGAAGTTGGTACCATGATCGAGATCCCGAGAGCAGCTCTTACTGCAGACGAGATCGCAAAAGAGGCAGACTTCTTCTGCTTCGGTACAAACGACCTTACTCAGATGACTTACGGCTTCTCCCGTGACGATGCTGGTAAATTCCTTGACGCTTACTATGACGCTAAGATCTTCGAGAACGATCCATTTGCAAAACTGGATCAGGTTGGTGTTGGCAAGCTTATGGAAATGTCCATCAAACTTGGAAAACCGGTTAACCCGAACCTTCATGTAGGTATCTGTGGTGAGCACGGCGGAGATCCTTCTTCCGTAGAGTTCTGCCATAAGATTGGCCTTAACTATGTATCCTGCTCACCGTTCCGTGTACCGATCGCTCGTCTGGCAGCAGCTCAGGCAGCTATCGCTGAGAAGAACGCGTAAGATATAGTAAATTATATAATTGTGTCCAAACGAAGCAATAAACCGCTGTTAAATCCAACAGCATAAAATAAGTCCCCTGATATTGCAGGAAACCGTATCCGTTGGAAAGGTGCCTGGATATCAGGGGACTTTTTGTGTTGCTCCTGATAAAAGGTTTTCTTATAAACATGATTTTACGAATATACTTATAGGTTTT
>NZ_CABVDF010000232.1:0-4282 GCF_902497045.1 uncultured Blautia sp.
GAAAGCTATAGTTCCACTTCTTTCACAAGATAACATAAGGTCTGACAGTCAGGCTGTTATCCTATTACTATTTTAAGAAAAGAGGTAAATGTAAGATGGCAAAAATTGATTTAACCAAGTATGGCATTACCGGAACCACCGAGATCGTATATAACCCTTCTTATGAAGTGTTATTCGAAGAAGAAACCAAACCGGAGCTTGAAGGCTTTGAAAAAGGTCAGGAAAGTGAACTTGGCGCTGTCAACGTTATGACTGGTATCTACACAGGACGTTCTCCTAAAGACAAATTCATCGTTATGGATGAGAACTCCAAAGACACTGTATGGTGGACTTCCGATGAGTACAAAAATGACAACCATCCGGCTTCTCAGGAAGCATGGGATACTTGTAAAGAAATCGCTCTGAAAGAACTCTCCAATAAGAGACTTTTCGTAGTTGATGCTTTCTGCGGTGCTAACCATGACACACGTATGGCAATCCGTTTCATCGTTGAAGTAGCTTGGCAGGCACATTTCGTAAAGAACATGTTCATTATCCCAACAGATGAAGAACTTGAAAACTTTGAGCCTGATTTTGTTGTTTACAACGCATCCAAGGCCAAAGTAGAAAACTACAAAGAGCTTGGTCTCAACTCTGAGACAGCAGCTATGTTCAACATCACCACACGTGAACAGGTTATCCTGAACACATGGTACGGCGGAGAAATGAAAAAAGGTATGTTCTCCATGATGAACTACTATCTGCCGCTTAAAGGCATTGCTTCTATGCACTGCTCTGCAAACACAGATATGAACGGCGAAAACACAGCTATCTTCTTCGGACTTTCCGGAACAGGTAAAACAACTCTTTCCACAGACCCGAAACGTCTCCTGATCGGTGATGACGAGCATGGCTGGGATGACAATGGTATCTTCAACTTTGAGGGAGGATGCTACGCAAAAGTTATCAACCTTGACAAAGAGTCTGAGCCGGATATCTACAATGCGATCAGACGCAACGCTCTTCTTGAGAATGTTACTCTTGACAAAGACGGAAAAATCGACTTTGACGACAAGAGCGTAACAGAGAACACTCGTGTTTCCTACCCGATCGATCACATTGAAAAAATCGTTCGTCCTGTATCCGCAGCTCCTGCAGCTAAGAACGTAATCTTCCTTTCTGCAGATGCTTTCGGCGTACTGCCTCCAGTATCTATCCTGACACCAGAACAGACTCAGTACTATTTCCTGTCTGGCTTCACAGCTAAACTTGCTGGTACAGAGCGTGGAATCACTGAGCCTACACCAACCTTCTCCGCTTGCTTCGGACAGGCTTTCCTTGAGCTTCATCCGACAAAATACGCTGAGGAGCTTGTTAAGAGAATGGAAGCAAACGGTGCCAAAGCTTATCTTGTAAACACAGGATGGAATGGCTCCGGAAAACGTATTTCCATCAAAGATACTCGTGGTATCATCGATGCAATCCTTAACGGAGACATCAACAACGCACCGACTAAGACTATTCCTTACTTCAACTTTGAAGTTCCGACAGAGCTTCCAGGCGTTGATACAAACATTCTTGATCCTCGTGACACTTATGCAGATGCTGCTGAGTGGGAAGTTAAAGCAAAAGATCTTGCTCAGAGATTCATCAAAAACTTCTCTAAATACGAAGGAAACGAAGCTGGTAAAGCACTTGTTGCAGCTGGCCCACAGGAATAATCCTTATAAAAATAAGAAAGCGGATGTGAACTTCACATCCGCTTTCTTATTATTTATATTCGTAGTTTTCTATTCTGCAGAAATCATCACTTCTCCTGCAATATCCACAGAAAAATATTCTCTAACTTCCCTGATATCCTCCGTCTGCCCAAGAACCCACATTAATTTTGTCATTGCAGCCTCCGCTGTCATATCATAAGCCTGCAGAACACCGCTTTCCAATGCACGACGACCGGTTTCATAAACGGAAAGATTGCTTCCCTCATATCTGCACTGGCTTCCTGCCAATACTACCATTCCCTTTTCTATTACGTTTTTAATGGCGCTTATAAAATCATTTTTCAGAAACGGCATGCCTCCCAGTCCAAATCCCTCTATATAAACACCTCTGCATCCCTTTTCCTGAAGATATTCCAATATAGAAGGATCCATTCCGGGGTAGAGCTTCAGAAGAAACACTTTATTGGAATAAGCAGTCTGAGGTCTGAAAATTCCTCTTTTTACTACAAGATTTTCTTTTTTGATATGAAGTCCAAGTGAGCTGATCTCTCCGATATAAGGGTAATTAATGCTCTCAAAAGCATCGAAGCTCATCGTTCTCACCTTTGAGGCACGACAGCCCAGCATCACCTTGCGATTAAACGCAACAAAAACTCCCGGACATCCGCTGGCTGCCATATGGATTCCACACCGACAATTTTCCATAGCATCTGCCACAGGATCTGCAATAGACAGCTGACTGCCTGTCACTACCACAGGAATTGAAATATTCTGAAGCATAAATGCCAGCATGGAAGCCGTATATGCCATTGTATCTGTACCATGGATCACCGTTATCCCATGATATTCTCTGCTCCTTTTTGCAATCAGCTCCGCAAGACTGGCCCAGTCCTCAGGAAAAATATTAGCACTGTCTACAGAACAGAAATCCTCTGTCTCCAACTCCAGGTTTCTGGATACCATTCGGAGCTCTTCCAGCATATCACGACTTTTCATTCCAGGCATAAAGCCCTTTTCGCTGTTAACAGAAGAAAGCGTCCCTCCTGTATTTATGATCAGGATTCTTTTTTTCATCACTGAGTTTCCATCCTTTCGCTGTAATCCATTCTATACAGCCATAATAACATATTTCCGGTGCGGTGTCATGTGCGAATGCCACCGTGCCGTCACAGTCTGGATTATTTCCGTTTTTATGATCATCCAGTACAAAAATTTTTTTTTGCAGAATCACTGATTTTATTTGCCAACATAAATTATTTATGGTATCCTGTATACATACTTGAAATGAAACTGCCGAATCTGGCAGCTTCCCAGATAAAAAGACATCTGTCTTCAATACACAAAAGATAAGCTCTCATAAAGAGAGCTCTTTCTATATCTTTTATTCTTCTTTCATCTTTCGGAACACTGGTATATACATGCACAAGGTAATTGCCATCACTGCCATCATGACTACAATAATCCCATTCACAAAGCCTGCCGGAAGTGCAGGAAACAGAAACAGGATCAACATTCCCACAAACAGCACCGCTGTACATACTTTTCCAAACCACATTGCACCATCAAGCATTTTTCCTTTTTTCAAAAATATCAGTCCCATAATCCCCATATAGCCTTCTTTAATCACAAGAAGAAGGATCAAGCCCCACATAAGAGGATAACGTGTTGCAAGGCAAAGAGCCAAGGCTCCATGAGTCAGCTTATCAGCAACAGGATCTAATGCCTTTCCCAAATCTGTGACCATATGAAAACGTCTTGCAATTTTTCCATCAAACATATCTGTAAGACTGGAGATCAGTACCACTAGAGACGCATATAAATATTCTCCTGCGGTTATGTAAAGGTAACAAAATACCGGAATCAAAAGGATCCTGAAATATCCCATTATATTTGGAATGGAGAATATCTCTTTTCTCGTAAATTTCTTCATGCTGATACCTCTGTTATTGATTTTTTAGATAACGTGCACCTGCTGCACACAGAAAGCCTGCTGCATGAAGATTTCATACAGCAGGCCATTTTTATTATACAGCTGCAGTTACCACTACACGATTGCGTCTTGCCAGAGCTACTGCAATATGACACAGCTCCAGACTGGCACAAATCTTATCTGCCATGGTAATGATCCATGCTTCTTTGTTTTTTGGAATTGGTCCCAGAGGGAACATATGTGACAAAATCGCATTCCATTCCTTTTCACCAATATCAAATGTCCTTACACTGTTTTCTGCTGCGGCTTTTGGATGATAGAATGCCTGTAATTCTCCTGTAGGTGTTTTCTTGCGAAAATCATAAGGACAAAAATCATGCAAAAGTCCAGCTCTTGCAGCTGCCTTTTCATCACATCCGAATTTTTTCGCAATTTTCCACGAAATATAGGAAACATTAATGCTGTGCATTAATCTGGTTGTCCACTGATGATGTTCATAAAGGCTGAGTGAAAGAAATTCCTTATTGTTCAGAATATCCTCTACCTCTGCCAGATATGCCTGTGAAACTTCATCCGATAACTGAATGTCCATCGGCAATCACTCCCTTCTGTTTTCTTTAATTTCATTATGACAAATCTATCAGAAAATGCA
>NZ_CABVDF010000233.1:0-4276 GCF_902497045.1 uncultured Blautia sp.
TAGTGAAGAAAGGAATAATTAAATTTTTTTCAAAATTACAAAAAATAAGGAGAAAAATCATGAAATTAAGTGCAAGAAATCAGTTAAAAGGAAAAGTCGTCAGCATCAACAACGGAGCTGTAAATTCCATTGTTTCCATTGATATAGGCGGCGGAAATATCATCGTTGCCACCATTTCCTGCGCGGCAGTAGAAGAACTTGGTCTCGAAGTCGGTTCTGATGCCTATGCAGTGATCAAAGCCACTAATGTTATGGTAGGAATTGATGAATAAATTATACACGGCACAGGAAGTAGCTGAGCGTCTCAAAATAAAAAAAACGACTGTCTATGAGCTGATTAAACGAGGAGAACTGGAGTCCTCCAAAATCGGTAAACAGCTGCGGATCAGTGAAGAACAGCTTTCCCGGTATTTTCAGAAAGGAAGCGCTTCTCAGCAGGAGTCGTCCATCTCATCCCCTGGATTTCAGCCGGAAAGCTCTCTTTTAAAAAGGGATTATCTGCTTTATTCCAACGGACTCATCATCAGCGGACAGACCTCACCAGCTCTGGAATATCTGATTGAACAGATGTCTGTGCATCCTTCCGGACTTCCGGTACTGCACTCCCATCTGAATACTTACAACGGACTTTATTCTCTTTACTTTAAAAAAGTCCATGCCACCACCGCCGGAATCCTTCCAGAACATATTCCCGCCCTTCTTCCCGGAATTTCCACAGCTGCTCTTCTTCTCTATGAATACGATCTGGGATTTTATGTCCAAAAAGAGAATCCCCTGGACATCTTTTCTGCCAAAGATCTGATTCAGCCGGAGATTATTCTTGCCAACAGAGAAAAGGGAAGTACAGGGAGAATGTATCTGGACATCCTTCTAAAAGAATTAAATATTTCTGCAGACAGAATCAATGGTTATCAGAAAGAACATGTGTCCGACCTGTCTACCGCCAATGCAGTAATCAGCCAACAGGCTGATACCGCCTTTGGTTCAGGGTCTGTTGCCTTTCAGCTGAAAGATCTGGATTTTATTCCAGTAAAAAAGCTTCCCATGTTCCTTGTAATGGAAAAGGATTCCATAAACAAGCCAGGTTTTTCTGCTCTGATCGACATTGTACGCTCCAGGGAATTCCAAACCGTTCTGGAAATGCAAAACGGCTGCGGAACATCCCGTACGGGAGAGTTGATGTATCTATGATTGTGTTTATTCTAAAAAAGTTCGTATGCTCTATGTGTTATTTTTACAATCACATGAACATACGAACTTTTTTTCATAATCTCTGTTTTGTTTTACATTCCTTACTCTGCTGTATCATAGTTTCCGTCATCACTTCCTCCGCCATCTACCATACCATCGTCGTTTCCGCCGTCGTCATAATTTCCGTCGTCATAGTTTCCATCATCAGAGTTTCCGTCATCAGAGTTTCCATCATCAGAATTTCCGTCATCACTGTCTCCATCATCGGAGTTTCCATTGTCATTACTTCCGCCATCGCTGCTTTCATCATCGGAGCTTCCATCGTCACTGCTTCCGTCATCAGAGCTTCCGTTATCACTGTTTCCATTGTCGTAGCTTTCATCATCCTGATCATCTTCCTCTGAATAATCGTCAGATGCCCCTGTCTGCTGCGAATTCTCTTTTGTATCTTTTTCCTTTTTATCGGTCAGGCTCATATAGCGAAGATAAGCCACTCCCATATCCTGGTCATAAGTCAGGACTGCTTTTTCCATATCACCTAATTCTACACTGTAAATTTCATAAATATCTCCATCCGCAGTTACGATTTTCATATCATAAAGATTCTCGCTGTCTGCAGTTTCATCTTCGGAGACAGTTTCCTCTTCATGACTGTCTGATTCAGGTGTATAAAACAGTTGTACCTGTTCTGATTTTTTTATAGATGTCTCAGAAGGAATCAGATTTTCTCCCCATTCATCCTCACCTGATACCATCAGATAAAATTCCCGGATCTTTGTGCTAAGGTTGTTTGTCAGATATACATATTTTGATTTTGAATTCTTTTCTCCAATTGAACGAGGAGCCGGGGTAGATGTAGGAGCCGGTGTCGCTGTTGCCGGAACTGCTGTAGGAACTGCTGTAGGAGCCGCAGCTGGTACTGTCGGTTCCGCCTCTGGCTCAGAGGATTTACCGCATCCCGAAAAAGTCAGAGCTACTGCTGTACTTACTGTCAATAACATTTTCATAGAATTTTTCATGTTGATTCAACCTGCCTTTCCGGATCCGTCACCAAAGGATCCATTAAACTCATACTTCATCCTTCTCCCACTGGAAGGTACAGGCAACCGCTTTTTTCCATCCCTTTAAAAGCTTCTTTCTGTTTTCTTCTGTGATTGACGGAGAAAATAATCTTTCCTGTTTCCAGTTTTTCTCTATCTCAACTGCATCTTTCCAAAAACCTGCTGCAAGGCCTGCCAAATACGCCGCTCCCAGAGCGGTTGTTTCAATACAGCTTGGACGTACCACCTGTGCATCCAGAATATCTGACTGAAACTGCATCAAAAAGTTATTGGCGCTTGCGCCTCCATCTACCCGAAGAGAATTTAATTTCATATGGGAATCTCTTTCCATGGCCTGGATTACATCTGTCACCTGATATGCAAGAGATTCTACGGTAGCCCGTATCAGATGTGCCTTGCCAGCACCTCTGGTAAGTCCCAGAATCGCACCTCTGGCATATTGATCCCAGTAAGGTGCTCCTAATCCGGTAAAAGCCGGAACTACATAAACTCCATTTGTATCAGGTACTGAAAGGCAGTAAAATTCAGATTCCGGGGCACTGTCCAGAATCTTCACCTCGTCTCTGAGCCACTGGATTGCTGCACCTGCTACAAACACACTTCCTTCCAGAGCATACCCTGGAGTTCCGTCTGGATTTACTGCAATCGTAGTCAAAAGTCCGTTTTCTGATCTTACCGCTTTATCTCCTGTATGCATCAGAAGAAAACAGCCTGTTCCGTATGTATTTTTCACATCTCCTGCCCGGAAACAGCACTGACCAAACAGAGCGGCCTGCTGGTCGCCTGCCGCACCGGAAATAGGAATCCTGCCGCCGATCAGATTTTCATTGGTATATCCATAAATGCAGCTGCTTGGTTTCACCTCCGGCATCATGGACCGTGGAATCTGAAGTCTTTCCAGAATTTCTTCATCCCATTGTTTTTTGTGGATGTCAAATAACATTGTACGAGAAGCGTTTGTATAATCTGTAACATGAACCTGACCCTTGGTAAGTTTCCATATCAGCCAGGTATCTACTGTTCCAAAAAGCAGCTCCCCTCTTTCTGCTGCCTCTCTTGCCCCGTCTACATAATCCAGTATCCATTTAATCTTTGTACCGGAAAAATATGCATCAGGGATCAATCCTGTTTTTTCTCTGATTTTGTCTGCAAATCCGTCTTTTTTCAGTTCTTCTATCATATCAGCAGTGCGGCGGCACTGCCAGACAATTGCCGGATACACAGGATTTCCTGTTCTTTTGTCCCAGACAATTGTTGTTTCTCTTTGGTTTGTGATGCCAATGGCTGCAATATCTCCGGCATCTGCACCAATGCGCCCCATAGCCTCTATAGCTACTGCCATCTGAGAGGACCAGATTTCATGCGGATCATGTTCTACCCATCCCGGTTTCGGATAATACTGTGCAAACTCCTTTTGTGCCAGACTGCATATATTTCCTGCCTTGTCAAACAGAATACAGCGTGAACTGGTCGTTCCCTGATCCATTGCCATTACATATTTTCCCATAAGTATGTACCTCCATTTCCGGCTGCTGTTTGCTTATTTTCGATCAGCCTGCTTTTCCCCCAAAAAGATATTATCCGTTCTTATGCCAGAATATTTTTTCCGAAAAAGTATCCCAGCACAAGAATACCCAGCACGATCCTGTACCATCCAAACGCTTTGAAATCATGTTTTTTGATATAGCCCATCAGAAATTTAATAGCCAGAATCGACACGATAAACGCCACTGCCATACCTGTGATCAGAATCATTACCTCACTTGCTGTAAATGCAAAACCGAATTTCACCAGTTTCAGAAGACTTGCTCCCACCATAACAGGAATTGCAAGGAAAAAGGTAAATTCTGCAGCAACTGTCCGAGAAGTTCCCACCAGTATTCCTCCAATGATAGTAGAACCTGATCTGGATGTTCCCGGTATCACTGAAAGAACCTGGAATACACCGATCAAAAATGCTGTTTTAAAGCTCATATCCTGAAGGGATCTGCAGGTTGGACGTCTTTTTTTATTATAATTTTCAA
>NZ_CABVDF010000234.1:0-4275 GCF_902497045.1 uncultured Blautia sp.
TTTATAACCGTAAAAAGAGTTGCAGAAAACACCACAATTCAATAATATAAGGACAGTGATTAGCACTCGAGTTAAATGAGTGCTAGCAACCAGGCAAGACTGATATTTAAAGGAGGAAATAGATCATGAAATTAGTTCCATTAGGTGACAGAGTTGTATTAAAACAGTTAGAAGCAGAAGAGACAACGAAATCCGGTATCGTACTTCCGGGACAGGCACAGGAAAAGCCACAGCAGGCAGAGGTTATTGCTGTAGGACCTGGCGGAATGGTAGACGGCAAAGAAGTGAAAATGGAAGTTGCAGCAGGAGATCAGGTTATCTATTCCAAATATGCAGGAACAGAAGTAAAGCTTGACGGAGAAGAGTATATCATTGTAAAACAGAATGATATTTTAGCTGTAGTTAAATAAAACAGAGATTTCCTGACAGTATTGTAAATGACAAAAATAATTTAGGAGGAATTTTCATCATGGCAAAAGAAATTAAATTTGGCGCAGAAGCAAGAGCTGCCCTGGAAAGCGGTGTAAACCAGCTTGCAAATACAGTAAGAGTAACACTTGGACCGAAAGGAAGAAACGTGGTTCTTGATAAATCCTTTGGCGCTCCGCTTATTACAAATGACGGTGTTACTATCGCAAAAGAAATCGAGCTTGAAGACGGCTTTGAAAATATGGGAGCACAGCTTATTAAAGAAGTTGCATCAAAGACAAACGATGTAGCAGGTGACGGTACTACAACTGCTACAGTTCTTGCACAGGCTATGGTTCATGAAGGAATGAAAAACCTGGCAGCAGGAGCAAACCCGATCATTCTTCGTAAGGGAATGAAAAAAGCAACTGATACAGCAGTGGCTGCAATCAAAGAAATGAGCCAGACGATCAGCGGTAAAAAACAGATTGCTAATGTAGCTGCAATTTCTGCAAGTGATGAGGAAGTTGGCCAGCTGGTAGCAGACGCTATGGAAAAAGTTTCCAAAGACGGCGTTATCACAGTAGAAGAGTCAAAGACTATGCATACAGAGCTTGATCTTGTAGAAGGTATGCAGTTCGATCGTGGATATATTTCTGCATATATGTCAACAGATATGGAAAAAATGGAAGCAAATCTGGAAGATCCATATATCCTGATCACAGATAAAAAGATCAGCAATATCCAGGAAGTACTTCCTCTTCTGGAGCAGGTTGTTCAGGCAGGCGCAAAACTTCTCATTATCGCTGAGGATGTAGAAGGTGAAGCCCTTACCACTCTTATTGTAAACAAATTAAGAGGAACTTTCCAGGTAGCTGCTGTAAAAGCTCCGGGATATGGTGACAGAAGAAAAGAAATGCTTCAGGATATCGCAATTCTTACAGGCGGCCAGGTGATTTCTGACGAACTTGGACTTGACCTGAAAGAAGCTACCATGGATCAGCTTGGACGTGCTAAATCTGTTAAGGTTGCAAAAGAAAATACAGTTATCGTTGACGGCTGCGGTGACAAACAGGCTATCGCAGACCGTGTCGCTCAGATCCGTAAACAGATCGGTGAGACAACATCTGAGTTCGATAAAGAAAAATTACAGGAAAGACTTGCAAAAATGGCAGGCGGCGTAGCTGTTATCCGTGTAGGTGCAGCAACAGAGACAGAGATGAAAGAAGCAAAACTTCGTCTTGAGGATGCTCTTGCAGCTACAAGAGCAGCTGTTGAAGAAGGTATCATTGCAGGCGGCGGATCTGCATATATCCATGCATCCAAGAAAGTTGCAGAACTTGCTGCAGGACTGGAAGGCGACGAGAAGACCGGTGCAAACATCATCCTGAAAGCTCTGGAAGCTCCGTTATTCCACATTGCTGCAAATGCAGGACTGGAAGGCGCTGTGATCATCAATAAGGTAAGAGAATCTGAGGTTGGAGTAGGATTTGACGCTCTTAATGAGGAGTATGTAAACATGGTAGAGTCCGGAATTCTGGATCCTGCAAAGGTTACAAGAAGCGCTCTTCAGAACGCTACAAGTGTTGCATCTACCTTACTGACAACAGAGTCTGTTGTAGCCAACATTAAGGAAGAAACTCCTGCAATGCCGGCAGGAAATCCTGGAATGGGCATGATGTAATTAATATTTTATAAAAAAGGAATCGGCGTCATAGACGTTGATTCCTTTTTATGTTAGAATAATTTTATTATCAAAAAACATGAGGAAATCCTCGCAAGGAGTGTGAATTATGAGTGAACTGTATTCGGAATTCCTGGTAAAAAAGGAATCCACATTTAAGGACGCCATGATCAAATACGGTTTGATTGCATTGACTGTTGTGGCTGCAGCAGCAGGACTTTTTATCAGTCCGTTTCTGTTTCTTGCTGCAATTGGTCTTGGCGTAGCCTGTTACTTTATCATTCCAAAAACAGATCTGGAATATGAGTATCTGTTTGTGAATGGAGAATTGGATATTGATATGATCATGTCCAAGTCAAAAAGAAAAAGAGTAAAATCTCTGGATCTGACAGAGGCAGATCTGATCGCACCTCTTAATTCTCATCGTATGGATTATTATAACGGCAATCAGAAGATGAAAGTTCTGGATTATTCTTCCGGAAACCAGGAGCATAAAAGATTTGCGGTTATTATCCGTGACAGTGGGGAGGCCTGCAAGATTATTATTGAACCGGATGAAGCCATGGCGAATGCTATAAAAAATTCAGCGCCCAGCAAAGTTTTTTTGGATTGACACCGTATTTTTTTTTTGCTACACTATGAATCAAACTCAAAATAACATATAGATGTGAAGATACATACATCTATAAAACTTACATAACTAAGGGAGGAAAAAATACAATGGGTACAATTATCGGTGAGGGCATTACATTTGATGATGTGCTGTTAGTTCCTGCGTATTCAAAGGTGATTCCGAACCAGGTGGATGTAACAACCTGGCTGACTAAGAAAGTGAAGCTGAACATTCCGCTGATGAGTGCGGGAATGGATACCGTTACAGAGCACCGTATGGCCATTGCTATGGCAAGACAGGGCGGTATTGGTATCATTCATAAAAATATGTCCATTGAGGCACAGGCAGACGAGGTAGATAAGGTAAAACGTTCTGAAAATGGAGTTATTACAGACCCGTTTTACTTATCAGCAGAACATACTCTGAAGGATGCTAATGATCTGATGGCAAAATTCCGTATTTCCGGTGTGCCGATCACAGAAGGAAAGAAGTTAGTAGGTATCATTACCAACCGTGATCTGAAATTTGAAACTGACTTCAGCAAGAAGATTGGCGAGTGCATGACTTCAGAAGGTCTGATCACTGCAAAAGAAGGAATTACCCTGGAGGAAGCGAAGAAGATTCTTGCCAAATCCCGTAAAGAAAAATTACCCATTGTAGACGATGATTTCAATTTAAAAGGTCTGATCACCATCAAGGATATTGAGAAACAGATTAAATATCCTATGGCTGCTAAAGATGAGCAGGGACGTCTTCTCTGCGGTGCGGCAGTAGGAATTACTTCTAATGTAATGGCACGTGTGGATGCCCTGGTAAAAGCCAATGTAGACGTAGTTGTAGTCGATTCTGCTCATGGACATTCTGAGAATATTCTGAAGGCTGTTCGTGAAATGAAGGACGCATATCCGGATCTTCAGGTTATTGCAGGAAATGTTGCTACAGGAGCTGCTACCAAAGCATTGATCGAGGCAGGCGTAGATGCAGTGAAGGTTGGAATCGGACCAGGATCTATCTGTACAACACGTGTGGTAGCAGGTATCGGTGTTCCGCAGATTACTGCTGTTATGGATTGCTATGAGGTTGCTAACCGCTATGGTATTCCGATCATTGCTGACGGTGGTATCAAATACTCCGGAGATGTGACAAAGGCAATCGCAGCAGGCGCCAATGTATGTATGATGGGAAGCATGTTTGCCGGATGTGATGAAAGTCCGGGAACTTTCGAACTCTATCAGGGACGTAAATACAAAGTTTACCGTGGAATGGGATCTATTGCTGCTATGGAGAATGGAAGCAAAGACCGTTATTTCCAGGAAAATTCAAAGAAGCTTGTTCCGGAAGGTGTAGAGGGACGTGTAGCATACAAGGGACATGTAGAAGACACTGTTTATCAGCTGATCGGCGGACTTCGTGCAGGAATGGGATACTGCGGTGCAGAAAACATTGAAACACTGAAGACTACCGGAAAGTTCGTTAAAATTTCTGCAGCATCCTTAAAAGAGTCTCATCCTCATGATATTCACATTACAAAAGAGGCTCCGAATTACAGTGTGGATGAATAATCATATTT
>NZ_CABVDF010000235.1:0-4253 GCF_902497045.1 uncultured Blautia sp.
CATGTTGGTGCAGGTTTAGGAAAAGCAGCTGAAATTCCGGAAGCAATCCGCAAAGGAAAAGAAGATGCTATGAAAAAACTGGTAACAGTAGCAAGAGATGAGAACGGATCTATTACACATGACTTCGTAGGAAAATTCGGAAGTGCTGAGATGCTTCTGAAACGTGCTCCGGAAGGTACCGGTGTTATCGCCGGAGGTCCGGCACGTGCCGTTATCGAGCTTGCAGGTATCAAGAACATCCGTACAAAATGTATGGGCTCCAGAAATAAACAGAATGTTGTCCTGGCTACAATCGAGGGATTAAGCCAGCTGAAGACTCCGGAAGAAGTTGCAAGACTTCGCGGAAAATCTGTAGATGAGATTCTGGCATAAGGAGGAAACGAAAAATGGCAGATACAATTAAAGTTACATTAGTAAAGTCTCCTATCGGTGCAGTTCCGAAACACAAAAAGACTGTAGTTGCTATGGGACTTACAAAAATGCACAAGACAGTTGAAATGCCTGATAATGCAGCTACAAGAGGCATGATCAAGCAGGTTCAGCATCTGGTTAAAGTAGAAGAGTAATTCGAGACAGTAAAGAGAAATAAAAGGAGGTGCCAAAAATGGATTTATCAAATCTGAGACCTGCAGAGGGTTCCAAACACAGTGATAACTTCAGAAGAGGCCGTGGACATGGTTCCGGAAACGGAAAGACAGCCGGAAAAGGACATAAAGGACAGTTAGCACGTTCCGGACACAAGAAACCGGGATTTGAAGGCGGACAGATGCCTTTATACAGACGTCTTCCGAAGAGAGGCTTCAAAAACAGAAACTCCAAAGAAATCATTGCGATCAATGTTGACGTTCTGAACCGTTTTGAGGACGGAGCAGAGGTTACTGTTGAGAGTCTGCTGGAAAGCCGCGCAATTTCCAAAGCTGGTGACGGCGTTAAAATTCTTGGAAATGGTGAGCTGACTAAGAAAGTTAATGTAAAAGTAAATGCTGTCAGCGAAACCGCAAAAGCTAAAATTGAAGCTGCTGGTGGTACAGTAGAGGTGATTTAATGTTTGAAACTCTCAAAAGTCTTTTTAGAGTAAAAGAGATGCGTCGTAAGCTGTTTTATGTGATCGGCATGATCTTTGTCATCCGTATCGGCTCCCAGCTTCCCGTTCCCGGTGTGGACAGCGACGTATTCAGACAATGGTTTCAGAGCAACACCGGTGACGCATTCAACTTTTTTGATGCGTTTACCGGAGGCTCCTTTGAGAGTATGTCCATATTTGCTCTGAACATCACACCGTATATTACATCATCCATTATCATTCAGCTTCTTACTATCGCTATTCCCGCTCTGGAAGAAATGCACAGAGACGGTGAAGAGGGAAGAAAGAAGATGACAGCCATCACCCGTTATGTAACAATCGGTCTTGCTCTTTTTGAGTCTGTTGCAATGACAATCGGATTTGCAAAAGGCAATATTGTTCAGGACATGAATTTTATGAAAGGGCTGGTAGTAGTAGTTTCTCTTACAGCAGGATCTGCTATGCTGATGTGGATTGGTGAACGTATCACAGAAAAGGGCGTTGGAAATGGTATTTCTATCGTACTTGCGGTAAATATTGTATCCAGGATCCCAAGTGATATGATGACCCTCTATGAGAACTTTATCAAAGGAAAAACAATTGCAAAAGGTATGCTGGCCGGAGTTATTATTCTTGCCATTATTCTGGCGGTTGTTGTATTTGTATTGATTCTTAATGGAGCAGAAAGAAGAATACCCGTACAGTATTCCAAGAAGATGGTTGGACGTAAGCTTGTAGGCGGACAGTCCAATAATATTCCTCTTAAAGTAAATACTGCCGGTGTCATTCCGATCATCTTTGCTTCTTCTATCATGTCTTTCCCGGGACTGATCGCTCAGTTTGCAGGAAAAGCTAATGGAACAGGAATTGGAAGCGAGATTCTGAGAGGATTATCTTCCAGTAACTGGTGTGATCCGGCTCAGCTGAAGTACAGCTGGGGACTGATCGTGTATATCGTTCTTTGCGTATTCTTTGCATATTTCTACACTTCCATTACATTTAATCCGTTGGAAGTTGCAGATAATATCAAGAAGCAGGGAGGTTTTATCCCGGGTATCCGTCCAGGAAAGCCTACATCAGATTATCTGCAGAATCTTCTTAATTACATTATATTTATAGGCGTAGTTGGCCTGATCATCGTGGCAGTGATCCCGTTCTTCTTTAACGGCGTATTTAAGGCTCAGGTTTCCTTTGCCGGAACCTCACTGATCATTGTAGTTGGCGTTGTCCTTGAAACTGTGAAACAGATTGAATCTCAGTTGCTTGTCCGCAATTACAAAGGCTTTCTGGCTAACTAGTGCTTGTCCGCTGACCGTAGCGGTACTGTGCACAGGAAATGAAGGCTGCGGTATGCTTTGCATGCTGCAGCCATTTTAAATATAAGGAGGGTATTTTTATGAAGATTATCATGTTGGGTGCACCGGGTGCCGGCAAAGGTACTCAGGCAAAAAAAATCGCTGAGAAATATGGCATTCCGCATATTTCCACAGGCGACATCTTCCGTGCTAATATCAAGAACGGCACAGAACTTGGAAAAAAAGCAAAAACTTATATGGATCAGGGGCTTCTTGTACCTGATGAACTGACCTGTGATCTTGTAGTAGACAGAATTCAGCAGGATGACGCAAAGAATGGATATGTACTTGACGGTTTTCCAAGAACAATTCCTCAGGCAGAGTGTCTGACAGAAGCACTTGAAAAGCTTGGAAGCAAAATCGATTTCGCTATCGACGTAGATGTTCCGGATGAAAACATTGTAAATCGTATGGGCGGAAGACGTGCGTGTCTGAAATGTGGAGCTACTTATCATGTAGTATATGCGGCTCCGAAGACAGAAGGCATTTGCGATACCTGCGGCGAGGCGCTTGTTCTTCGCGATGATGATAAACCGGAAACTGTACAGAAACGTCTGAATGTGTATCATGATCAGACACAGCCTCTGATTGACTACTATACAGAACAGGGTGTATTAAAAACAGTAGACGGAACACGTGCTCTGGATGAAGTATTCCAGGAAATCGTGGGAGTTTTAGGAGAATAAAAAATGTCAGTTTCAATTAAGTCAGAACATGAAATAGAGCTTATGAGAGAGGCAGGACATCTTTTGGAAAAAGTCCATAATGAGCTTGCTTCTTACATCAGACCGGGAATCAGTACCAAGGAACTGGACCGCATTGGAGAGGAAATGATCCGCTCTCTGGGCTGTACTCCAAACTTTTTAAATTATAATGGATTTCCAGGATCTTTCTGTATCAGTCTCAACGATGAGGTAGTACATGGAATCCCCTCAACAAAGAAAATCATTCAGGAAGGTGACCTTGTAAAGATCGATGCAGGTTTGATCTACAAAGGATATCATTCTGATGCTGCCCGTACCTATGCAGTAGGCGAGGTGTCTGCAGAGGCACGCCAGCTTATGGAGGTAACAAAGCAGAGTTTCTTTGAAGGAATCAAATTTGCAAAAGCAGGAAATCATCTTAATGATATTTCTAAGGCCATTGGAGCATATGCTGCAAAATACAATTATGGTATTGTGCGCGATCTGGTAGGACATGGTATTGGAACTCATCTTCATGAGGATCCGCAGATACCAAACTTTCCACAGAAGCGCCGTGGAATTAAACTGATGCCGGGCATGACTCTGGCAATTGAACCGATGATTAATTTAGGCCGAGCAGATGTGGCCTGGGAGGACGATGACTGGACCGTTGTCACAATGGACGGATCACTTTCCGCTCATTATGAAAATACCGTTCTCATCACAGACGGTGAACCGGAGATTCTGACTCTTACAAAATGACAGATGACATAGGAGGTTAATAATGTCAAAAGCAGATGTGATTGAAGTGGAAGGAACTGTACTGGAGAAGCTGCCGAACGCAATGTTCAAGGTAGAGCTGGAGAATAAGCACGTGGTGCTTGCTCATATCAGCGGTAAGCTTCGTATGAATTTTATCCGTATCCTTCCGGGAGATAAAGTAACAATCGAGCTTTCTCCATATGATCTGTCCAAGGGCAGAATTATCTGGAGAGATAAATAAAAAAATGTGAGGGGGAGTTGCGAAAGCCCGCAGCTCCCCCTCACACTCCCCCTGTGGGCCCGCTGGTTTGTGGGTTCTGCAGGGGGAGTTTTTGTTGTTAGGGCAAGGCCCTGTTTTACATTGTGAAGTTTTTCGTTGATCCGAAAAAC
>NZ_CABVDF010000236.1:0-4246 GCF_902497045.1 uncultured Blautia sp.
AGAAGTCTCTCTTTGGAATATAGTAGTATAAAAGATTCTTTTTGGAGTATATTCATGGAGCAGTTGTCTTATACCGGAAAAGACATTGGAGTCTGCTTTCTCGATACAGGAATTTCTGACCATCCGGATTTCAAAGGCAGGATACAGATGTTTGCTGATTTTATTTCCAACAAAAAAATACCATATGATGATAATGGACATGGTACGCATGTGGCCGGGATCCTCTGCGGTGACGGAAGCGCTTCCGGCGGCAAATATAAGGGCGTGGCGCCAGGCTGCAGGATTATTGCTGTAAAAGTATTGGACAGAATGGGCAACGGGAATAAAGAGGATGTTCTGCGGGCTTTTCAATGGATCCTGAAAAACTATCAAAAATATCGTATCCGCATTGTAAATATTTCGGTGGGCACCATATACAGAACCTGGTGTGACCATCATGTTCTGAGCCAGGGAGTAGAAGAGTTATGGGATCAGGGGCTTATAGTCGTAGCAGCGGCAGGAAATCAGGGGCCAAAGCCGGGAAGCATCACAGCTCCCGGCAGCAGCAAAAAAGTGATCACTGTGGGATCCAGCGACATGCTTATCGGAAGCAGCGGTGTGTCCGGACGGGGACCTACCTTTGAATGTGTCTGTAAGCCGGATCTTGTGACACCGGGAAGCCGGATCACATCCTGTCTGCCAGGGGGCAGATATGGCATAAAAAGCGGCACGTCTATGTCTACGCCATTTATTTCAGGCGCCATTGCCCAAATGCTGGAAAAAGATCCTCTTCTTACAAATGTGGAGATCAAGATGATGCTCCGGGACAGTACAGACGATATGGGACTTCCAAGAAATCAGCAGGGCTGGGGAAAATTTAACTTTAAACGTTTTATGGAGATGTAAAAATATCTTTGTTTTGTACCCCCCAAAAACGTTGACGTAAGGAGAGTTTTTTTGTACAATATTTTTCATAATGTGACTAGAAACAGTATATACTGATTTCGGACTGAGAGGAGAATGACAGATGGAAAAAATCAAGATGACCACGCCACTTGTGGAAATGGACGGAGACGAGATGACCCGTATTCTTTGGAAAATGATCAAGGATGAATTGCTGCTCCCTTATATTGACCTGAATACAGAATACTATGATCTGGGGCTGGCATACAGAAATGAAACAGATGATCAGGTAACCATTGATGCGGCAGAGGCAACTAAAAAATACGGTGTAGCAGTAAAATGTGCTACCATCACTCCAAATCAGGCCCGAATGAAGGAGTATAATCTCAAAAAAATGTACAAAAGCCCTAACGGTACCATTCGGGCTATCCTGGATGGAACTGTTTTCCGTGCCCCCATCGTAGTCAAGGGAATCGAACCTTGTGTACGCAACTGGAAAAAACCGATCACACTGGCTCGTCATGCATATGGAGATATTTATAAAAACACTGAATTTTATGTAGATAAACCGGGCAAGGTGGAACTGGTATATACTTCTGAAGACGGAGAGGAAAAGCGGGCTCTTGTTCAGGAATTCAAAACTCCCGGTGTTACAATGGGAATGCATAACATGGAAGCTTCCATTGAAAGCTTTGCCAGAAGCTGCTTCAATTATGCCCTGGATACCAGGCAGGATGTATGGTTTGGCGCCAAGGATACCATTTCCAAAACTTATGATGCTAAATTTAAAGAAGTGTTCCAGAAAATTTATGAAGATGAATTTAAAGAAAGATTTGAAGAGCAGGGACTTGTGTATTTCTACAGTCTGATCGATGATATCGTTGCCCGTGTTATGAAAGCGGAAGGCGGATTTATCTGGGCATGCAAAAACTATGATGGAGACGTAATGAGTGATATGGTCTCATCTGCGTTTGGTTCTCTTGCGATGATGACCTCGGTGCTGGTTTCCCCGCAGGGATACTATGAGTACGAGGCGGCCCATGGAACTGTACAGAGACATTATTACCGCCACATGGAAGGAAAGGAAACTTCTACCAACTCAGTTGCTACTATTTTTGCCTGGACCGGCGCCCTTCGCAAACGTGGGGAAATGGATGGAAACCAGGAACTGATGGAATTTGCAGATAAACTGGAAAAAGCTACTCTTACTACCATTGAAGACGGAAAGATGACCAAAGATCTTGCGCTGATTACCAGCCTGAAGCATCCGAAGGTTCTTTCCAGCAGAGAATTTATTCTTGCAGTCCGTGATTCTCTGAATCGTCTGATGAAATAAAAACGCTGTCGGAAGATATTCATGAAATTTAAAAATGGGAAATCCTCAGGCGAGGGTTTCCCATTTTTCATATAATTCTTCCAGTTCAGCCTGGATTGCTTCTTTTTCGCGGCTTAATTCAGCACAACGGCCTACATTGGTACAGACATCAGGAAGTACCAGCGTGTCATCGATTTCTTTATCCCTGGTTTCCAGTTCTTCAATACGGGCTTCTGTTTTTTTCAGTTCGTTTTCCTGCTTACGTCTGCGGGCCTGTTCTTCTTTTTGCTGCTGCCAGGTAAGCTTATTATCAGAAACGGTTTCCGAAATTTCCGGAACAGCCGCTGTCTGCTGAACAGGAGCATATTTTTCTGTAAGTTCTTCTTTTTTCTCCAGATAATAATCATAATCGCCAATATAATTGACTACCGCCTGATTTGTAAGATCCAGGATCCTGGTAGCGGTCTGATTAATAAAATAGCGGTCATGAGATACATAAAGGACCGTACCTGTGTAGCTGTTTAATGCCTCTTCAAGAATTTCTTTAGATGCAATATCCAAATGGTTGGTAGGCTCATCCAGGATTAGGAAATTGGCTTCTGAAAGCATCAGTTTGGCAAGAGATACACGGCCTCTTTCACCGCCGGAAAGAGCAGAAATTTCCTTAAATACATCGTCTCCGGTAAAAAGAAATGCTGCCAGCATGTTACGGATCTCTGTTTCTGTAAGAGTTGGATAGGTATCTGAAATTTCCTGAAAAATAGTTTTTTCTGTATGAAGTACATGATGTTCCTGGTCATAATAACCGATCTGCACTTTAGAACCAAGGGAAAAACTTCCTGCATCTGCAGGAAGGATGCTGTTGAGAATCTTCAGCATAGTGGTTTTTCCGGTTCCGTTGTTTCCGATCAGAGCAATGCGTTCCCCTCGCTTGATCTGGAAAGAAATATCAGTAAAAAGGGTCTGACCTGGAAAGCTTTTAGAAAGACCTTCCACAGTAAGGACATCATTTCCGCTGACTACCCGGGGCTCCAGAGAGAGACGCATCTGGGTCTGTATTTCTACAGGTTTTTCTAGTCTCTGTATCTTGTTCAGCATTTTTTCCCGGCTCTCCGCCCGACGGATAGATTTCTCTCGATTAAAAGATTTCAGTTTGACGATTACAGCTTCCTGGTGTTTGATTTCCCGCTGCTGGTTAAGGTATGCTTTGTACTGTGCATCACGAAGCTGCGCCTTTTTTTCCGCATAGGCTGAATAATTTCCCTGAAAAGCAGTAACCTGTCCCGCTTCGATTTCTATTACTTTTGTAACAACCTTGTCCAGGAAATAACGGTCATGGGAAACGATAAATACAGCACCGGGATAATTCAGAAGATAAGTTTCCAGCCAGGCGATGCTTTCCATATCCAAATGGTTGGTAGGCTCATCCAAAAGCAGAATGTCCGGTTTGGAGATCAGCAGTTTGCCCAGAGCCACACGTGTTTTCTGACCGCCGGAAAGGGTTTCGATCTCTTTCCCAAAATCCTCTTCTGAAAATCCAAGACCTTTCAGAACCCCCATCAGTTCACTTTTGTACGCATATCCGTTTTCCAACTCAAATTCATGGGTCAGACGGGTGTAGGTATTCATCAGACGATCCAGCTCCTGCCCCTGAACATGTTTCATTTCCTGCTCCATGGAACGCATTCGTTCTTCCATGTCGATGATATACTGTTTGGTGGTAAGAAGTTCTTCATAAATAGTGCGGTGACCATGAATGTCCTGATACTGGGCCAGATATCCCATACGCTTGTCTTTGGCAAGAACTACGTTTCCGGAATCAGAAGAGATCTCTTCCATGATGATTCTGAGAAGGGTAGTCTTTCCTGCGCCGTTATTACCGATAAGAGCGGCTTTTTCCCGCTCTTCTATGTGAAAAGAGGCATCTTTTAAAATCTCTTTTTCCCCAAAAGATTTACAGATGCTCTGACATGCTAAAATCATTACAGTTCCTCCAGAAATTACCTTATTTCATTTGTGCATATGGTAAGATTATAAAGCTATTACAAT
>NZ_CABVDF010000237.1:0-4238 GCF_902497045.1 uncultured Blautia sp.
TTTATTTTTCATAGTTTTTATGTATGTGTCTTTCTCTGCTGAAAAATCAATTCCTTCTGTTAAGGTAAACGAACCAGTTTGGGTGAATGCTTCAATTCCGGAATGATTTTTTTCATCATATCCTCTGTGCGGATCCTGAGACTGGAGGTATTGATACAAGGGTGGCAGCCGATATATTCTTTTTCCAGCACTTCCTCATCAATCAGCAGCTGTACTCTGTTTTCTTTGTCATTCATAAGCCCCAGAACACTTACTGAACCCGGGGTAATATCAAGAAACTGCTCCATGTATTCCGGTTTTCCAAAAGAAAGTCTGGATGAACCAATCTGCGCGGAAATATCCTTTGTTTTAAATTTTTTATCTCCCGGTATCATAAGCAGATAAAAATCTGTCTCCTGACGGTTGCACAAAAAAAGATTTTTACAGATCACAGCTTCCAGTGCCTGATCTATCTCTTCACAGGCCTCTATGGTCATGGCCGGCTCATGGTCGACCCTTTCATATTCAATCCCCAGAGAATCCAAAAAATCATAAACGCGAATTTCCTTATCCAGCCTTCCCTCCATATTCTGCGGTCTTCCCTTTACACGTTCCATAGTTCTGTCCTTTCTGTTCTTCTTCTGTTTTTCAAAATTACTCCTTTATTATACGCACATCTTTTTTTACGGTCAAATAGAAAAGGAAGCGTTTTTCCCACGCTCCCCTTCTATTCTTGTTAATTTTCTATTAATGCCTCTGATCTTTATTTCCAAATGTCTCACAGAATCTGCATGCAAAGGATGGCTCCTCATTTCCTGCATACAAATGAGAAATATCTCCCAAACGAAGTCCGCGAAAATATGCGATTCCCTGTTCCCTTTCTTCTGTAACAACCTCCGTCACAGAAGTGGGAGCAAGAGCAAGACTGTGCCATAAAACAAAGGGAGACACATTCCAGAGCCTGGAAAGCAATACACAGGTAATTCCAAAATGGCAGAACAATGTAATCGTCTTATCATTTTCCCGGACTACACGGTAGTGATTTTCCTCCCTCTTATATCCATATCCTTCCAAAAAATGATCAAAAGCTTCTATTACATGATCATACGCAGAAACCAGATCACTGTATTTTGCCACCTGGGATTCCCTCCACCGGACAGGATGACTGTACTCTGAGTACTCCGTCCAATATCCCGGAACCATATCCCAGACAATTCTTGGAAGAAACTTTCCATCTTTATGTTCCGCATCGGGATACGCTTTTTGAAGAGCTTTTGATTCGTTTACATCCACCTGTGCCGGAAATTCTCTAAGCCAGTCCAGAATCTCCGCCTTCTTTTCTGCTGCTTCCAGCGAATATGCCGCTGTATCCATAGCTCTTCCAAGAGGCGACATATAACAGTCCCAGGCGGTCCGCTGCCTTCGCCAGAAGCTCTGCCTCTTTTCTTCCTTTTTCTGTCAGTGTATCATTTACATAATCCGGATCTCCATGGCGGATAAATCGTATTTTCATAAGGTTATTCTCCTTTTGTTTCAATTTTCTCACACAGTATAGCATTCTTTATTTATCCCGTAAAGCTGATATTGCGCACTGAACAAAGGAGATATTGTCTTTATAAACGCCCGCTCTCAATCCCAAAAGATCTGTTCCAGTTTATGCTGCACTTCCTCTTTTTCCTGAATAGCCCCGCTTCATTGCCTGGTCGTATTCCTTCAGTTTTTCTGCTGCCTCCGGATTTACTGTCTTCGGCACCTGAATACGGATCGTCACATACTGGTCGCCTCTTACGGAAGGATTTTTCAAAGCCGGCGCACCTTTTCCTCTAAGCCTGATTTTTCCTCCGGACTGGGTTCCTGCCGGAATTTTACACATTACGTCTCCATACAAAGTAGAAAATTTCTCTTCACCTCCCAGTACTGCGGTAATAAACGGAATTTCTGCCGTAGTATAAATATCTGCGCCCTTTCGCTCCCATCCTGCTTTCGGTTCCACATGAATTTTCAAAAGAAGATCTCCTGCAGGACCGCCTCCATATCCGGGATTTCCTTTCCCCTTCAGGCGGATACTTTTTCCGTCCTCGATTCCGGCCGGAATATGAACCTGAAGCTTCTGTATTTTTTCTCCAGATTCTCCTGAAGAAAGCTGAAGCATGCGTTCACAGCCAAAAACTGAATCCTCAAAACTGACACTGACCTCTGACTGAAGATCACTGCCTTTTCCTGATCTGGCGCTGCGTCCAAATCCATCCTGAAAGCCAGACCTTCTGCTGCCAAAGCCCTCTCCGGAAAATCCACCGGATTCTCCATGGAACATATTTCCGAAAATATCTCCAAAAATATCCCCCATATCTCCATTTTCAAAATGATATTCTCTGTATGTTCCGTTTCCATTCTGCCCAAAGTCAAAGTCTCCAAATCCACTGCCCCAGGTCTGTCTGCCGGATTCTCCGTGGAAACCGCTCTGGTTTCCGGCGCCAAAGCCCTCCTCAAAAGCAGCCATACCAAACTGATCATATAATTTTTTCTTTTCTGAATCACTGAGCACATTATAAGCTTCTGTAACTTCTTTAAATTTCTGTTCTGCCTGTTTATCACCGGGATTTGTATCCGGATGATACTTCTTGGCAAGTTTCCTGTATGCACGCTTGATTTCCCTGTCATCCGCATTTCTGCCGACTCCAAGAACCTCATAAAAATCTCTTTTAGCCATAATTCCACCTCCGGTTTCACAAGACTTGCAAAAAGGAGATGCCGATCATCACTTCTCGCATCCCCCATCAGTTCCTTTTTGTTCTATGTGTAATATAACACCTGTTTCATGTATTGTCAAGACAGTTCCGAAAATATTTTGCCTCGCTGCTTTTAGTTGCACCGCTTTTGTCATGATGATACAATCAGATTATTACAGTAAACTATGATGTATCAGGAAGGAAATCAATATGAATTATACCATTAAAAATCAATATCTGGCCGTTGAAATTTCATCCAGCGGCGGCGAACTCCGCTCTGTCCGGGATTCAGAAGGAACCGAATATCTTTGGCAGGGAGATCCTGATTCCTGGGAGGAAAGGGGACCCAATCTGTTTCCTTATATAGGAAGGACAACCAGACAAACCTATACCTATCAGGGAAAGGAATATCACATGCCTCTCCACGGTTTTCTCATAGGTTCCGAAATGGAACTGGCAGACCGGACAGATGATTCTCTGTCTCTGTGCCTGAAGACCAGCCAAAAGACTCTGGTAATCTGGCCTTTTCATTTTTGTCTTACCATTACCTGGAAGCTGGATGGATCCACACTGTCTGTCTCCTGTCAGGTAGAAAATCAGGATGAAAAAACCATGTATTTTGGCATCGGCGGACATCCAGGCTTTCACATCCCGATGGATTCCTCTCTTGTTTTCGACGATTACCGGATAGACTTTGGCAAAAATGCTTCTCCGCAGCAGATTCTTCTCTCCGATGACTGTTTTATTCTGGAAAAAAATGTTCCTCTGGAGCTGGAGGAGGGAAGATACCTGCCCCTTTCCCATGAACTTTTTGCCAGGGATGCCATTGTCATGAAAAACATGCCAAAGGAAATCACCATTGAAAGTCCAAAAAGCCATCGCAAAATCCATGCTACCTTTCCTGACATGGATTATCTGGGGCTCTGGAACTGCGGAAATGCCCCCTTTGTCTGTATCGAACCCTGGAGTTCACTGCCTTCCCGAAAAGACCTGGTAGAAGATCTGGAAACTCAGCCAAATCTAATCTCCCTTAAAGCAGGAAAGAAATATGTCAATACATGGAGTGTGTCCGTTATTTCCGATATAGAAAACTGATTTCAGATACAAGGAGAAAAAGGCAGCTCTCAGTGCCTTTTTCTCTTATGTATATCAGTACAAAATAAAGAAGCAAAAATCCAATCTATCCTACAACCACAAATATCCTTAATAAAAAATTTATCTCCCTGTACAGAGTACTTTTCCTATCTTTATTTCTCCTATGCTACCATAAACGCATAAGGAGGTATCAATCATGTCTTTCATTTTCAAATTTATTCATCATATAGAAGAAAAATTAGATCAAAAATCAGAACGTTTTCTCTTCCGTCATCCCTGCGCAGCCATTCTGACAATGTTTATCGGAATTCCTGTTTTTATACTGGCATCGGTATCTCTTTTGACCTTACTGGTTACACTACCTGTCACACTGATCTTTTGATAGTGAACTGCCTTTATCTTTATGTAATCTTAATACTTTTATATTCTTACTAA
>NZ_CABVDF010000238.1:0-4196 GCF_902497045.1 uncultured Blautia sp.
GGAATATTTATTTACTATTATCATTTCTTTTTGCCTTATTGCCAAAAGAAATCATTTTACAATAATCTCTTTATCTGATAAAATATAGGATACAGTCTGGCAGAAACACCCGGACAAATACGTTAAAGTGAGGAAAATACCATGAGTGAAGAATTCAAAAATGCAGGCTGCAGTGCCAGTGACTGCTCATCCTGCTGTGAAAGCTGTGGATCCGGACAAAATCAGATTCCGAATACCATTTCCCTTACACTGGATGATAACACAGAAGTAGAATGTGCCATTCTGACTATTTTTCCTGTGAAAGAAAAAGAGTATATCGCTCTTCTTCCTTTGGATGAAAACGGACAGAATCAGGACGGAGAGGTTTATCTTTATGTTTTCTCCCGGACAGAACAGGGAGATCCTATGCTTGCAAACATTGAAAGCGATGAAGAATATGCTTCTGCAGCAGAGGCCTTTAACAGTATTCTCGAAAACGCGCGCAGAGCAGAAGAGCATGGAGAATATACAGAAGAAAAAGGAGAGTCTCTGGAATAATTCCAGGCTCTCCTTTTTTGCTGCCTTTATTTATTTGTGGTGCTTCCAAATCCACCATTACGGATGCCTGTTGCATCGTCGTCTACGGTGATTCCATATTCTACAAAAATCCCCTGCATAAATCCGGTTCCTTTTGCCAGTTCTACCGTTTTGCCTTCTCTTCCATCATTGGTCAGCTTTGCAAACATGTGTCCCTCATTGTCAGAATAAAAATAATCACTGTCAATGATCCCAACTGTATTATTCAGCTGAAGGCGGTATTTAAAGCCCAAACCACTTCTGGGATAGCATTTCAGCACCCATTCCTGATCCATTTCTACCCGGATGCCTGTAGGAATTTTAATGCTTTCTCCCGGTGCTATGGAAAAATCTGCAGGAGCATAAAAATCATAGCCGGCACTTCCCGCTGTTGCTCTTTTGGGAAGTGCGATATTTTTATAGATTTCTTTTATTTCTTCATCGGATGCTTCCGGAAAGTTATCTTTCCAGTCTTCCAAAAAACGTGCTTCACTTACTTTATGAAATTTTGCAATTCTCTTCATGCTGTTCTCCTGAAGTTATTCTGCATGGAGGATGATCTTTCCCTGACGAAGAGTCTCCGGAACATTAATCACCCGCTGATTATCTGATCCTTTCCATTTTAAAGAAGGATCTCTTCGATCTACAAGAAATTCTCCATCTACACATACGTCAAGATAATGAATGACCTCTTCATTCTGGATTTCTTCCCAAAGGGAACCTGTATAAAGCCAAATGGTCTTATTTGGATATTTCTGACGGATTTTTCTTGCAAGATCTGTAATGCCCGTTATGTTTGCCGGATGCAGCGGATCTCCTCCTGAAAAAGTGATACCGCTCACATAATCCTTGTCAAGCTCCGCAAAAATTTCATTTATCTCCGCTTCTGTAAAAGGGAGCCCTCCATTGGGGTCCCAGGTAACCGGATTCTGACATGATTTGCAGCAATGATTGCATCCAGCCACCCAGAGAACCACCCGGAGTCCGTCTCCATTCAGCATATCATCTTTTGTTATATTATGATATCTCATACGCTTTTATCTCTTATGCCTCTTCCGGCACGTCTTTCATACTGAAACTGATTCTTCCCATCTTATCTTTTCCAAGGCAGATTACTTTTACCTGATCTCCAAGACTTAATACGTCTTCAACACGGTCAATTCTTTCCTTGGCAATTTTGGAAATATGAACCATTCCCTCTTTTCCCGGTGCAAATTCAACAAATGCACCAAATTCCTTAATGCTGACTACCTTTCCGGTAAAGATCTGTCCCGCTTCAAAATCAGTAGCGATCACTTCGATCATATGAGCCGCCTCATCCATTCCTCGCTGGTCTACGCCACAGATGGATACTGCACCTTCATCACTGATATCAATTTGGACTCCGGTACGCTCAATGATGGTATTGATTGTTTTTCCTCTCTGACCTACCACATCGCCAATCTTCTGAGGATCGATCTGAATCTGGATGATCTTCGGCGCATATTTATTTACATGGCTACGAGGTTCTGCAATACATTTTTCCATAACCTCTGTAAGGATATACTCTCTTGCATCTTTTGTCCTGCGGATCGCTTCCTCAACGATAGGTCTGGTCAGACCATGAATCTTAATATCCATCTGGATAGCAGTAATACCGTCATGTGTTCCGGCAACCTTAAAGTCCATATCACCAAAGAAGTCTTCCAGACCCTGAATGTCTGTCAGAACAATATAATCATCATCTGTTGCACCTGTCACAAGACCACAGGAAATACCCGCTACCGGTTTGCTGATCGGTACACCTGCTGCCATAAGAGACATGGTAGATGCACAGATACTTGCCTGAGAAGTAGAACCGTTGGACTCAAATGTTTCAGATACGGTACGGATGGCATATGGGAACTCTTCTGCTGACGGAAGCACCGGAACAAGTGCTCTTTCAGCCAGGGCTCCATGACCGATCTCACGGCGTCCCGGTCCTCTGGACGGCTTTGTTTCACCAACAGAGTAGGACGGGAAATTATAATGATGCATATATCTCTTGGAGGTTTCAAATTCATCCAGTCCATCCAGTCTCTGAGCTTCAGAAAGAGGTGCCAGTGTAGTCAGTGTGCAGATCTGAGTCTGTCCACGGGTAAACATTGCAGATCCGTGTACTCTCGGAATAATGTCTACTTCTGCAGCAAGAGGACGGATCTGGTCGATCTTACGTCCGTCCGGACGTTTGTGATCTCTCAGGATCATCTTACGGACAGTCTTCTTCTGGTACTGGTAAACTGCCTCTCCCAGAACATTGAGCCATTCCTCATTATCTGCAAATTTATCCTGGAGTCTTGCTGTGATCTCACGGATATTTTCTTCTCTTGTCTGCTTATCATCTGTAAATACTGCCTCTTCCATTTCTTCCGGCGGGACGATCTCACGGATAGCTGCAAAAAGCTCTTCCGGAACTGCGCAGGACGCATAAAGATGTTTTTCTTTTCCACATTCTGCTACGATCTTATCAATAAAACGGATGATCTCCTGATTTACTTCATGTGCCTTGTAGATAGCTTCGATCATTTTGTCCTCAGGAACTTCATTTGCGCCGGCCTCGATCATGATCACCTTTTCCCGGGTAGAAGCCACTGTAAGCTGAAGGTCAGAAATCTCTTTCTGTGCCAGTGACGGATTGATCACAAATTCTCCATCGATAAGACCTACCTGAGTTGTTGCACATGGTCCGTCAAATGGGATATCAGAAATGCAGGTAGCAATGGAAGAGCCCAGCATTGCCGGAATCTCCGGATTGCATTCCGGATCTACTGACATTACCATGTTTACAAGTGTTACATCATTTCTGTAATCCTTCGGAAACAGAGGACGCATAGGACGGTCGATTACACGGGAAGTAAGAATAGCATGCTCACTTGCCTTTCCTTCCCTTTTATTAAATCCACCTGGAATTTTTCCTACTGCATACATTTTTTCTTCGTATTCAACACTTAAAGGAAAGAAGTCAATTCCTTCTCTCGGCTCTTTAGAAGCTGTTGCTGTTGAAAGTACAGTTGTATCACCATAATGCATCAAAGCCGCACCATTGGCCTGCTTTGCAACACGGCCTACATCTACTGTAAGTGTTCTTCCGGCTAATTCCATAGAATAACTTTTGTACATAGTTTATCTCCTTTTCATAAAATTCTACAGGCTGGCATCGCCTTCTAAGCGGACAGAAGTCCGAAACAACTGAAAAAACCGCCGACAGCAGGCTCCACACGGGCTTTTCAGAAGTCTCGGAAAATACTTCTGCTTTTCCAAAAAGGCTGTAAATACCTGTATGTAGTAAAACAGGGCGGATGGAAATCCGCCCTTCCGCAAACTAATTATTTTCTTAAACCTAATTTTTCAATCAGTGCACGGTATCTTTCGATGTCTGTTTTCTTCAGGTATGCAAGCAGACCTCTTCTCTGACCTACCATTTTCAGAAGACCTCTTCTGGAATGATGATCTTTATGATGGCTCTGTAAATGCTCTGTAAGCTCCTGAATTCTTGCTGTAAGAACTGCAACCTGTACCTCCGGTGAACCTGTGTCACCCTCACATCTTGCATATTCTTTCATGATTGCCTGTTTTTTTTCTTTTGAAATCATTATGATTTCCTCCTTATAATTATAATATTA
>NZ_CABVDF010000239.1:0-4162 GCF_902497045.1 uncultured Blautia sp.
TTGTTCAAGAAAATCAGGAGGAGTTATGGGAGACTGGATAGTAGCAATTATTGAGGCAGTTTATAATTTTTTGTGGGGAGATCTGATCACGATCCCGCTGCCGGGAGGAGGAACGCTTCCTCTTTCTCTTCTTGTGATCATTCTGATCCCTGCGGGGATTTATTTTACGGTGCGTACGAAATTCCTTCCTGTCCGGTTGTTTCCGGATATGGTAAAGGCTGTTATCGGGAAGACAGAGAAGAAAAAAGGTTCCTTATCTGTGATGCAGTCGCTGATTGTTTCTACTGCTACCCGTGTAGGAATGGGAAATCTGGTAGGTGTTGTGGCTGCGATTTCGGCAGGTGGAGCAGGAGCTGTATTCTGGATGTGGGTAACAGCCCTGATCGGATCTTCAACCGCATTTATTGAAGGAACGCTTGCGCAGCTTTATAAAGAAAAAGATCCGTTGTACGGAGGATACCGCGGTGGTCCGGCCTATTACATACATAAGTA
The DNA here is from genome assembly GCF_902497045.1 of uncultured Blautia sp. NCBI lineage: Bacteria > Bacillati > Bacillota > Clostridia > Lachnospirales > Lachnospiraceae > Blautia > uncultured Blautia sp. The sequence goes on from NZ_CABVDF010000239.1 coordinate 493, forward strand.
CCTGCAGGAAAAAAGAGGCGGAAAACAAAAAAGATATATGCTTCTTCCGGTGTTGTTTGCTGTTTCCGGTCTGATCTGCTGGTGCGGTATCAGCCAGGTTATCAGCAACTCGGTATCTTCTGCATTTGAAAATGCTTTTCACATTCCGCCTTTATACAGCACGATAGCGCTGGTGGCACTGGCAGCAGTGATCGTCCTTCGTAAAAATGCGACAGTAAAGGTTCTTGATGTGATGGTTCCGATTATGGCGGGCTTATACCTGCTGATTACGGTAGTGCTTATTTTGCTTAATATCCGTATGCTGCCTTCTGTGTTTGCAAAGATCTTTCGGGAAGCATTTGGACTTCGTCAGGTTGTGGCAGGCGGATTTGGAGCGGTACTGATGAATGGTGTAAAGAGAGGACTTTTTTCTAATGAAGCAGGTTCCGGATCAGCGCCATGCGCGGCAGCCACTGCAGAGACAGACCATCCGGCAAAGGTGGGACTGGGACAGGCGCTTGGTGTTTTTATCGATACCATTTTAATCTGTACCTGCACGGCCATGATCATGCTCCTTACACCGGAAACTCTTACAGACGGACTGGCAGGAATGGATCTTCTCCAGGAAGCTATGAGATATCATCTGGGGACTTTTGGTGTTATATTTATTGCAGTTACTTTGTGGCTGTTCAGTTTTTCTACTTTTATCGGAATTCTGTTTTATGCAAGATCAAATGTTGCATATCTGTTTGGTGATAACTGGATCTCTCAGACCGCATATAAGATTGTTGCCCTGATCATGCTGTTTATCGGAGGCCTGGCGGCATATACCGTGGTGTGGGATCTTGGAGATGTAGGTGTGGGACTTATGACACTGTTTAATATCTTTATCCTTTTCCCAATGTCAAAGAAGGCTTTGGAGGCTCTGAAGGATTACGAAAAACGGAAAAAAATCTGAATTTGCAGAGAAGGATGATTTACCTTTGCTGTTTGGACAGACGATTTATAAAAGGCGGATCATATGCTGTGCGGTATTTTCTGAAGAAATATGCAGAGCATGGTGATCTGCCTTTTCCTCTGTTTTGCTCTGTATCAGGTATTCACACACATATAAAAAAGGTGTATGATAATAGAAAAAGGCGGAAGTGATCTGCCGGAATAAAGGACGGAAACAGCTATGAAGATCATCACACTAATGGAAAACACCTGTGGGGCAGAGGGATTTCTTTTTGAACATGGATTATCCCTTTATATAGAAACGAAAAAGCATAAAATTCTGATGGATACGGGCTCCTCAGATGGATTTCTTAAAAATGCAGAAAGGCTGGGAATTGATCTGACAGCGGTGGATGCTGTGTTCTTAAGTCACGGACACTATGATCATTCCGGAGGAATCCTTGCATTTTCGGAATTAAATCCGTCAGCATCCATTTATATGCAGAAGCTGGCCGGAGGAGATTATTACCATGGGGATAGATATATCGGTATTGACAAAAAAATTCTGAAGCTTCCTCAGGTAAAGCTGCTGCAGGGGAATTGTAAGCTGGATGAAGAACTGTCTCTTTTTACGGACATTACCGGAAGACGGTGCTACCCTCAGAGCAATCTTGCGCTGACAAAAAAAGAGGGAGAAAAAGAAGAGCAGGATACCTTTGCCCATGAACAGTGTCTGGTCATTCGGGAAGGAAAAGAAAAGATTCTGATCTCCGGGTGCGCCCACAATGGGATTTTGAATATCCTGGATAAATATCAGGAGCTGTATCAGGAATTGCCAACCAGAGTAATAAGCGGTTTTCACATGATGAAAAAAACGCCTTATACAGAAGAGGAAACAGCTACTATACTTGCTAATGCCAGAGAACTGGCAGGTTATGATACAATCTTTTATACAGGACATTGTACAGGAGATGAAGCTTTTGCCCTGATGAAGCCTGTTATGGGAGAAAAGCTTGTGCGGCTGCGCAGCGGCCTTCGGGTAATGTAAGCTGATATGCGTCAGAGATACAAAACACAGATTTTGGAAGGAAAAGCGAAAAATACAGATTTCTGTCAGATGATTTATATAATAGAAACTGCAGTATCAGGTGTAGCTAATTGTGGTTTTGGGAAAGGGTCAGGCTTCTGTGGTAATAGACAGAGGGCGTCTGGTCATAGATTGATAGTACAGAAGATGCAGAGGAACGTGACATGAAACATAAAATCAGACTAAGCAGAAAAACACTGAAGATCATACTGGCTGCCTGCATTGCGGCAGCAGTGCTTTTGACAGCAGGTTTTTTTCTGTATATACATATTGTGGACAAAAATACGCTGGGGCGTGAGATAAAGATCTATGGGATGAATGTGTCTCATCTTACAGTGGAGAAAGCGGAACAAAAAATCGCAGAGACATTTGCCGGCCGGGAGATCAGCTTTCAGGAGGATGACAAAGAAGTGTATCGGATCACCATGAAAGATCTTGGTTATTCCCTGGATATGAACGTTCTGAAGACACAGCTGGATGCCATTAAAAAAGAAAGAGATGCAGACAGGCAGATTTTTGCTCATCCGGTGAATTTTAAGATGGGCTACCAGATACAGAAGAATAAACAGCAGGAACAGACAGCTCTTTCTGTGTCGCATTTTAATAATAAGGAGCGTACGGCTTCTGTCAGTGCGTCCATTGCCTATGACGAACAGAAAAAGGCTTTTGCCATTACAAATGATGTACAGGGAAATGAGATCGATGAACACCGTCTGTCCAATCATGTAAATGAAACTCTTGACCAGATTTTTCAGGAGGATCTTCTGGGCGGTGAAATCCGTATTTCTCTTGGAACAGCCGTATATGTGCAGCCGGAAACCGTGGTAACTGCAGAGATGGAACAGAAGCTGAAAGATTTGAACGATCAGCTTCAGAAATACCGTAGTACAACCGTAACCTATACTTTTGGTCCGGCTTCTCAGGTTCTGGACAGTTCTGTCATAGAATCCTGGATCAGGATCCAGGGAGATAAGGTCAGCCTGGATGAGGTTTCTGTAAAGGCTTATGTGGAACAGCTTGCTGCAGATTACAACACAATCTATGTTCCCCGTACTTTCCGGACTTCTTATGGAAATGATATTACAGTTTCCGGAAATGAGTATGGTTACCGGATCGATCAGGAAGGGGAGCTGAAACAGCTTCTGGAGGATCTGAAAAGCGGTACGTCAGTATCCAGAGAACCGGTATATGAGATTCGTGGTTTCCAGAGAAACGGACGGGATGACCTTGCCGGAAGCTACATAGAGGTCAGCCTGGATAATCAGCATTTGTGGCTTTATAAGGATGGAAATCTTGTGACGGAGACAGATATTGTCAGCGGTGCGCCTACTCCTGAAAGGGAAACCTACAGAGGTGCATGGCCGATTCCTTATAAGGCAAGTCCTTTTGAACTGACAAGTGACCAGTATGGATATAATGTAAAGGTTACTTACTGGATGCCTTTTGTTTACGGACAGGGGCTTCATGATGCCTCATGGCAGTCCTCTTTTGGAGGAAACCGTTATAAGACAGGAGCGGGAAGCCATGGCTGCATCAATCTTCCCACGGATCAGGCAGCACTGATCTTTCAGACCATTGACAGTGGTTATCCGATTATTATTTATTAAAACAACGGGGCTATCGGGAAATAGATAGTTCTAAATAAGGGCAGATGTGACTCGTGCGAGT
>NZ_CABVDF010000240.1:0-4095 GCF_902497045.1 uncultured Blautia sp.
GAGCCATCCGACGAGTATCTTTCCGGGAATGTCAGGGAGAAGCTGAACATTGCAAGGCAGTTTGCAGAAAACCATCCGGAATATATGGTCAATGTGCAGGCACTGGAACGGGTACAGCCGAAAGACCTGGATGCTTCCGAGATTGAAGCAAGGCTTGGTGCAACATGGATTTCTCCGGACTATATTACAGAGTTCATGGCAGAAACATTCCATACACCACGACACCATATCAATTATGAGCGTATTAAAGTGCAGTATGCGGAAGTGACTGGACAGTGGAATGTAAAGGGAAAGAATGTGGATAGCAGCAATAATCCACTTTCCACATCAACTTATGGAACACAAAGGGCAAATGCTTATAGATTGTTGGAGGATGCGTTGAATCTGCATGATACAAAAATTTATGACACAATACATGATGCGGATGGGGAACACCGGGTACTGAACCGAAAGGAAACTACTCTGGCGCAGCAGAAGCAGGAACTGATCCGGGAGGAATTTAAAGAGTGGATCTTTAAGGATATGAGCCGACGGGAAACGCTCTGCAAGATTTATAATGAACGGTTTAACAGTGTAAGACCAAGAGAATATGATGGCAGTCATATCCAGTTTGTCGGAATGAATCCGGAAATTAAGCTGATGGAGCATCAGAAAAATGCGGTGGCACATATTCTTTATGGAAATAATACCCTGCTCGCACACTGTGTAGGTGCAGGCAAGACATTCCAGATGATCGCAGCTGGTATGGAGAGCAAGCGTCTGGGACTGGCACAAAAGAGCCTTTATGTGGTTCCAAACCATTTGCTGGAACAGTGGGGAAGCGATTTTTTACGCTTGTATCCGGGAGCAAATGTTCTGGTGGCAACAAAGAAAGATTTTGAACCGGCAAACAGAAAACGGTTCTGTTCCAGAATCGCAACAGGGGATTATGATGCGGTCATTATTGGACACAGCCAGTTCGAGAAAATCCCGCTTTCCAGGGAAAGACAGATTGCATTGCTGGAAGATCAGATTGCAGATATTACATTTTCTATTGAATCAGCAAAGACGCAGGTTGGAGAGCAGTATACCGTTAAACAGATGGAAAAGACGAAGAAAACCCTGAAAGCAAAACTGGAAAAATTAAATGACCAGACACGAAAAGATGATGTTGTGACTTTTGAGCAGTTAGGCGTGGACAGGCTGTTTGTGGACGAGTCACATTATTACAAAAATCTTTTTTTATACACTAAAATGCGGAATGTGGCAGGCATTTCACAGACCGATGCACAGAAAAGTTCAGATATGTTTATGAAATGCAGGTACATGGATGAGATTACCGGGGGAAAGGGAATTACGTTTGCAACGGGAACACCCGTATCAAACAGTATGACCGAATTATACACCATTATGAGATACCTCCAGTATGATACTTTAATGAATATGGGAATGGGGCATTTTGATTCGTGGGCAGCTACTTTTGGAGAAACTGTTACGGCAATCGAATTGTCACCGGAAGGGACGGGCTATCGTGCAAAAACACGATTTGCCCGTTTCTTTAATCTTCCGGAACTGATTTCCATATTTAAGGAAACAGCAGATATTCAGACTGCGGACATGTTGAATCTTCCTGTACCGGAAGCAGAATATATCAATGAAGTATTAAAACCGAGCGATGAGCAGAAAGAAATGGTGGAAGCATTTTCAGAACGTGCAGAGCAGGTTAGGGGAGGTGCGGTAGATCCAAGGGTAGATAACATGCTCAAAATTACCAATGATGGAAGAAAATGTGCATTAGACCAGAGGCTTTTAAATGATATGTTGCCAGACGCAGGGAAAAGCAAGGTAAATGCCTGTGTGGAGAATGCTTTCCAGGTATGGGAGGACGGAAAAGATACACAGGCTACCCAGTTAATCTTCTGTGACCTCAGTACACCGAAAACTGACGGAACGTTCAATGTTTATGATGATGTAAGAAACAAGCTGGTGGAACGGGGAATCCCGAAAGAGCAGATCGCATTTATTCATGAATACAATACGGAAGTAAAAAAAGCGGAGTTGTTTGCAAAGGTGCGGGCCGGGCAGGTAAGAATCCTGATGGGTTCCACTCCGAAACTCGGTGCTGGTACCAACGTACAGGACAGACTACTTGCACTGCATCATCTGGACTGCCCCTGGAAACCGTCTGACCTGGAACAGCAGGAGGGACGTATTCTCAGACAGGGAAACCAGAATGACAAGGTAAAAATCTTCCGGTATGTAACGGAAAATACGTTTGATTCGTACATGTGGCAGATTCTGGAAAACAAGCAGAAGTTTATTTCACAGATCATGACCAGTAAATCCCCGGTGCGTGCCTGTGAAGATGTAGATGATACAGCTCTGTCCTATGCAGAAATCAAAGCACTGGCAACAGGAAACGAGTACATCAAAGAAAAAATGGATCTGGATGTGCAGGTAAGTAAACTGAAACTTTTGAAAGCAAACCACACCAGTCAGATCTATCGTCTGGAATCGGATATTGCAAAGCGGTATCCGGTACAGATTACAGCATTAAAAGAGAAGATTGCCGGTATGCGTGTGGATGCAAATGTAGTAAAAGGAATAGATTTGCAGGATAATGACCACTTTGCAATGACAGTTGGTGGAAAGCTGTATACCGATAAAAAAGAAGCGGGAGTTGCACTCATTTCAGCAGCATCCGGCTTGAAGTCCGTAAAATCAGCAGGGCAGATCGGAGAATATCATGGTTTTGCACTTTCTTCAGAATACAATTTCCTGTCGAATACTTATACCCTGACGATCAAGGGAAAATGTTCTTATAAGATTGAGTTCGGAAAGGATACTCTGGGCAATATCCAGAGGATTCATAATGCACTTTCTGCAATCGAGAAAAAGCTGGCAGATACCGAGCAGAATCTGGAAACGGTACAACAGCAGTTAAAGACCGCACAGGAAGAGGTGCAGAAGCCATTCCCGAAAGAAGCGGAACTGAGTGAAAAAATGGAACGTCTGGCAGAATTAAATGCCATGCTCAACATGGATGAGAAAGGGGGAGAAAATCTTCTGGCAGATGAGGGAATCGGGGAAAACCCGGAAGTAAACATGCCGGAGGAACGACAGGACAGAATTGCTGACAGTGTTCATAAAACATCTATTCTGGAAAGACTGAAAGAACAGAAACAGCAGGAGCAGACAGGCGAAATACAGCAGAAACCAAAAAAGAAACACGAACAGGAGTTATAAAGGGTATCCCGTCAGAGTGACCATAGCTTTGGCGGGATTTTTCTATGGAGGATTTGATTATGGCAAACAGAGAAGAACAGTTAAAGCAGATTACAGAGCAGTTGGAACAGGGTGTTGCAGAAATATTCACATCAGAAAAATATACGGAATATCTGAATACAATGGCAAAGTTCCATAATTACAGTTTTAATAATACATTGTTGATCGCTATGCAGAAACCGGAAGCAACACTGGTAGCGGGGTATCAGGCATGGCAGAAGAAATTCAACCGACAGGTAAAAAGAGGGGAAAAAGGCATCCAGATTATTGCCCCGGCTCCGTTTAAAGAGAAACAGGAGATTGAAAAAACTGATCCGGAAACAGGTGAGATTGTGATTGGGAAAGATGGACAGCCGGAAACAGAAGTAGTAGAGCGTGTTATTACAAAATTCCGGGTTACGACAGTATTTGATGTCAGCCAGACCACAGGAGAACCGATTCCAGAGTTTGAGGTATCAGAACTGGATGGAGATGTTTTGATCTACCATGATTTTATGGAATCATTAAAAATGGTTGCCCCGGTTCCTATCCGTTTTATTGAGATTGATGGGGAGGCGAAAGGCTTTTATCAGCTTGTCGATAAATATATTGCTATCCAGCCTGGCATGAGTGAGGCACAAACCATGAAAACAGCGGTGCATGAAACCGCACATGCAGTATTGCATGATCGTGATCAGATGGAAGTAGAGGGCATCGTAAAAGATCAGCTTACAAGGGAAGTAGAAGCAGAAAGTGTTGCCTATGTGGTATGTAACCATTTCGGACTGGACACATCGGAGTATTCTTTTTCCTATATTGCAAGCTGGTCTTCCGGTAAAAATATGAAAGAGC
>NZ_CABVDF010000241.1:0-4064 GCF_902497045.1 uncultured Blautia sp.
TGATTGTAAAATTCTGTCTAAAATGGTATGATAGACTGAAATCTACAGGAGGGTGATATGTATTATTTTATTGTAAATCCCAATTCCCGCTCCGGAAAAGGAGCCGATATATGGAAATCCCTGAGCCAAAGTCTGGATCATAGAAATATCCCATATAAGGCATATCTGACCGAATGTGCCGGCCATGCCACAGAACTGGCCGAAAAAATAAGTTCCTCTGCTGATAAAGAGCATCCTGTCACATTGATCGCAGTAGGCGGAGATGGTACTATTCAGGAGGTTCTTACCGGTCTGAAGAATTTTTCTGATCTCCGTTTCGGATATATTCCCACCGGATCCGGCAATGATTTCTGCCGCAGCATGAAACTTCCGGGCAAACCGGAAGAAGCCCTGGAAACCATACTTTCTTCAGAAAAGACCCGGCCTATGGATGTATCCGAAATCACCTGCAATGGATTTTCCAGCCGCTTTGCCGTTAGCTGCGGTATTGGTTTTGATGCAGCGGTCTGCCATGAGATCAGTGTCTCTCCTGTCAAAAAGGTTCTGAATCATCTGGGACTTGGGAAGCTTGCCTATCTCCTCATTGGAATCAAACATCTGCTGTTTCTGCCTCCCACTTCCATTTCCATAGACACGGATGCGGATATGAAGCACACTTATAACAAGGTTTTCCTCACTGCAGTTATGAACCAGAAATATGAAGGCGGCGGTTTTTGCTTCTGTCCATGTGCTGACCCTTCAGACGGTCTTCTTGATGTACTGGTGATTGAAGGCATGGGCAGGCTTCGGCTGATCTTCTGCCTTTTCCTTTCTATTTTTGGCAGGCATACCGGCTTTCGCGGAGTCCATCTGCTTCGCTGTCAAAGAATCACAGTCAAAAGTTCAAAATCTCTTGCCATACATAAAGACGGAGAATCTGCCGGACTTGGAACAGGCTTTTCCGTTCAGCTGACAGATAAAAAACTGCAGGTCATCATTCCCTGATGTTCCTGCAGTTTTTCTTCAAATATCAGTTAAATCCATAAAATTTCTGGCATAACTTATAGGCAGCAATAAAAGTCTTGCGTCCGCCCTTACCCGGAAGATTGGAGGCACATCCCATAATTCCCCAGCGCAGTCTGTGATAAATGCGGCGGTCTTCTTCCCGAATATATTCCATAAGCTCCTTCTTTTTGTCAAGAGCCTCCTGGGTTTCTGCACGGATCAGCATTACAGAAGAAATTGTGGTAATGATCTCCAGATAGCTGAGCATATATTTACGCAGATGACGGCGATTATTAAATTTAATTCTGTGGAATACATCTACCATAATCTTATTCACACGAAGCTGCTGGTCGATTCTTTTGATCATTACCTTTTCATTGACAGACTGATCATCACGCCCAATAAAATATCTGTAAAAGTTCACATCCAGATAATACATTTTTTTCACATAAGGAAGCGGCTCAAACGCAAAGATATTGTCCACGTAAAATGTATGCTTCGGAAGCTGGATTCCACACTCATGGAGAAGCTTTGTACGGTAGATCATAGAATGCATAAGAAGATATTTCCCTTTATGCATATGTACTTTTTCCCATCCAAAGATCTCATTGACCGGAAGACAATGTCTGTACTGCATCACTCTCTTTCTCCTGGCCCCCTGTTTCTCATATACAAAATTACTGATCAGAAGGTCTACTGTTTCCGGTCCCCGGATCAGATCACCCAAAGTCTTAAGAATCTGGGCGTAGGCCTCTGCATTTACCCAGTCATCGCTGTCCACCACCTTAAAATAAAGCCCTGTGGCATTACGGATGCCTGCGTTTACCGCCTCGCCGTGTCCTCCATTTTCCTGATGGATTGCTTTAACGATCGTAGGATATTTTCTCTCATAGGAATCGGCAATTTCTGCTGTTCTGTCTGAAGATCCGTCATTTACAATAAGGATTTCCACATCCTCCCCTCCTATAAGCAGAGAATCGATGCACTTTTCCATATAAGCTTCTGAATTATAGCAGGGAATAGCAATACTTAACAGTTTCATTTAATTTCCTCCTTCATGTACTTTACATAAGCTCCGAATGCAGACGGAATCGCATACTGCCTGTCGGACTGCTTTTTATCTACAAAAATAAGTTTTTTATTTTTCTTTTGCTCCAGAGAAGATACTCTTATCAAATATCCTGTCATTCTCCATTCAATATGAGAAAAAATATGTTTTGCCGGCTCCAGCTCTTTAATATACAAAGGCTCCAGCTTCATTTTTTCCACAGCTTTTACTGCCTCCTCAGCTGAAAGCGTTCCTTTCACATTGGGAAGCTCATAAAGACCTGCAAGAAGTCCCTTGTCCGGTCTTTTCTGTATGGCTGTCCTTTCTCCGTCCTGGATCACAAACACCGTTCTGTGTTCTGTCCTGCGAGCTTTTTTGGGCGCCTTTACCGGAATTTCCTCAGTTATATCATGCAGATGCGCCCTGCACAGCTTCTGAACCGGACACTCCTGACATTTGGGCTGCCCGTTTGGCACACAGACCACAGCCCCAAGCTCCATCAGAGCCTGGTTAAAATCTCCCGGACAGTCTGAGGGCATGATTTCTTTAAGAGTCTGCTCCATTTTTTTGCGGACTGACTGCTTCATAATATCTTCTCTGCTCTCAGTAATCCTTGAAACAACTCTCAGAACATTTCCATCTACAGCCGGAACAGGAATGTCATATGCAATAGAAGCAATGGCTCCTGCCGTATAACTTCCTATTCCCTTTAACGATACAAGCTTTTCATAGGATTCAGGAAGTTTTCCTTCATATTCCTCCACCACTGTGCAGGCTGCTTCCTGCATATTTCTCACACGATTATAATATCCCAGACCTTCCCACAGCTTCATAAGCTTCTTTTCCGGGCAGGAAGCCAGAGCCGCCGGATTCGGAAGTTCTGTAATAAATCTTATAAAATACGGCTTAACTGCCTCCACTCTGGTCTGCTGGAGCATAATCTCCGACACCCAGGTATAATAGGCATTATTCTGATCCCTCCACGGAAGGATCCTTTTATTTTCCCGGTACCATTTAATAAGAGGGGATACTATCTCCTCTAATACTGCCGGATTTTCACTTTCACTCCGGCTGACTTTATCAGAACAAGTACTTTCCATATGTGTGTCCGGCTTATCCTGAAATACAGGGATCTTATTCTCCATGAGACACCTCCAGATCTATGGAAACCGGATCGCATATTTCCATAAAATTTTCTCCTACCAGGCAGTCGTAAGCCAGAAGCTTTACTCCTGCTTCAGCCGCCTCTCTCAGAACCATTCCAAATTCCGGATGAGTTTTCCAGTTTGGCTGAAAATTTCTCACATCTTTCATCTGTATCACCAAAAGAAGGTACGCTTCATATCCGTCTTTCATGCACTGGATCAGCTCCCGTACATGCTTTACCCCTCTTTCTGTAGGCGCATCCGGAAATCGTACAATATTATCCTCTTCTAACGTTACCCCCTTAACTTCCATAAATGCCTTTCTGACAGGCGACTCAATATAAAGGTCAAATCTGGAGTTTCCGTATTTCCTTTCTCTGTACACAGAAATATCCTCCGGAAAAACTCCTCCCTTTAAAAGCCATTCCTCCGCCGCCTTATTTGGCGCCTGGGAATCCATGTTAATCCATCGTCCCTCCTTGCACACGCTGATCAGATCATATCTGGTTTTTCGTGCCGGGTTCTGTCCTTCCTCAAGAATCACCTCATATCCGGGAACCAGAAGTTCCCTGCATCTTCCTGTATTTTTTACATGCACAGTTTCTGTCTGCCCGTCCAGCTCCACATGAGCGACAAAACGATTGGGTCTGTCCAGAAATCTGGCTTTTACCGTATGGCTGTAATTCATCTCTGTAACCTCGTTGCTGTTATCAAGTGGCTCTATTGTATCACATGTTTTCCCCTTTTTCCATTAAAATTCAGATTCTCCGTCACTTCTCTTTCCCTATTTTCCCTGCGCTTATAATTACCGGGTGTTTTATACAGCAATTATTTTTTCCCACAGGTTGATTTTTTTATTTTCCCTGTGTATAATCCAAAATGTTAAA
>NZ_CABVDF010000242.1:0-3986 GCF_902497045.1 uncultured Blautia sp.
GTAGATAGAATTACTTCTGATGAAGAAAGAAAAAAAGCCTTAACTGCCATTTATGGAGAATTTGCAAAATTGAAATTGGGCGGAAAAATCAAAGTTTCTTGCGCCACTCCTTCTTACGAAGATTATGATTATTTTGTTACAATTCCGCCATATCAATTAAATACAAATGCTTCAATTATACATTTTGATTCTGAACTCGAAAGATTTGCAGACGAAACCTTTTTAGAGACAGCTTTACCACTTAAAGAAAATATTCCTGTTAAGGATTTTTGTAATCTTACCGAACCACTGATACTATAACTTTTTGATTTTATCACAGAGAGAGTTACTTATGGCTCTCTCTTTTTTTTACACTTCCTCCTCCCACGTTCCAACTCATTATGGCTAATCATTTTCTAAAGCAAGATCCACCTGTGTTTAACAATATTGTCTTTCATCACAATATTCTCTCATCAGGTTTTCATCTTGCTAGGGTGTTTATGATCTCCTAAATTGTCCAAATCCAGATCTGCTTGATTGTCCACCAATTGATTAGTATACTGTCCTTATCAAGAAAAAGGAAAAGGTTCCAAAGCACCCTCCTAGCAAGATCGTACTCTGGAACCCTGGTCAATAACCATGTTTATTGTAACAGATTACACCCGGATTGGACAACATATTTTTACAAGAGAGCAATGAATTTCTTTGTCCTGTATGTCGAATAGGAAATTTGATTTTCAGAGATTACTGCAAACGAATCATCCGCTACGAAGATGGTTCTCATGAATGGATTCAAATCCCGAGACACAGATGCAATAATCTGAAATGCAAGAGAATTCACCGGATGCTGCCAGATTGTCTGGTTCCGTATAAACACTATAATGAGGAAACAATCTCTGGCGTTTTGGATGATATCGTTAATCCTGATGATGAAGATTCTGAAATTTATCCTTCCGAAAAAACGATGCTCCGCTGGCATCACTGGTTTATTTTAAATCAATTCAACATAGAAGGACATATGAAATCGATTGGTTACAGATTACTGGGTTTTAAAGAGGAACTGTTAAAATTCAGTAATTCATTGCTCGGTCACATAAAGAGTTCCATGCCAGATGCCTGGCTGAGAACCATTCTCCGTTACCTATATAATTCGGGGAATTCTTTACAGCCATGCTATTCGTGAGTTTTACCGACTTTGTTTTCACTGTCCGGGAAAAGGACTGTATGATGATCTCAGAAAGGAGATACATACAGTTATGAATCAAAATACAGCTTTAATAAGAAAGCAGAACCGTGATGAAATTGCTTTACAGAAGTATACGATGATCTCACCACTATTGGATGAAAATATTGATCCGGCTGCGGTAAGAGAATTGCGAAGTAAACTGGCAGAACAGAACGGATTATCCGAACGTACATTACGTAGATATGTCAATGCTTATCAGAAAAAAGGATTTGAAGGATTAAAACCGGCAGAACGTGTCCGGTATAAAAAAGAAGTGATGCCTGATAATTACGATGAAATCCTGCAAGAAGCAATCCAACTCAGACGAGAGGTCCCTCGCAGATCTGTAGAACAGATCATTTTTATTCTCGAATCAGAAGGAAAAGTCGCTCCGGGCGTATTAAAGCGTCCAACTTTACAACGGCACCTATATCAGGCCGGATTCGGCTCTGCTCATATGGATATTTATCAAGATGCAAGAAGAAGCTCATCAAAACGTTTTTGCAAGTCGCATCGAATGATGTTAGTCCAGGGAGATATCAAGTATGGCCCGAAACTTCCCATTGGGAAAAATGGAGCCATGGTACAAACCTATCTTTCTTCTGCGATTGATGATCATTCCAGAATGATCCTGGCTTCACAATTCTATGATAATCAGGAAGAAACCATCGTGGAAGACACTTTTCATAAGGTAATCCTGAAGTTTGGCCGATTTGATAAGTGCTATTTCGACAATGGAACCCAGTATGTTGCAAAACAGTTAAAGCTGTCCTTAGCAAAGCTATCTATACGGGTTGCACATGCCCCTGTAGCAAGCGGTCAGTCAAAGGGAAAAATAGAAAAGTTCCATCAGGTAGTAGATGATTTCATTGCAGAGGCAAAAGCGAAAAAAATCTACACACTGGAGGAACTGAATTATTATTGGAGCATTTATCTGGAAGAATACTACCATAACCGATCACACGAAGGAATCCGGGAATACTATCAAAGTCTTGGAGTATCCGTTCCTGAAGAAGGGATCTCTCCGTTGCAGGAATTCAACCGGGACAACCGTCCACTTGTTTTTCTGGACAGTACTGTTGTTGGAGAAGCATTCCTTTATCATGAATCCCGTAAAGTTGATAAAGGCGGGTGCATTAGTTTCCAAGGACGACGTTACGAGACAAAAACTCAGTTGATTGGACGTACTGTTGAGATTGCTTATGCTCCATCATCACCTGAGATCATTACTGTGACCGCACATGGAATGGAACCTTTTCAGGTAAGGCCTTTAAAGATTGGTGAATACTGCGAACCACGGGGAATGATTCCAAAAGAAATGCAGAAAGAAGAACCTGAGACCTCAAGATTTCTGGATGTACTCGAAAAGCAGCATAAGGAATCAGTCAGGCGCTGCGCTGATGCGATCTCGTTCGGTGCATACAAACGGGAGGTGTAGCGGACTATGTATGAAAAATTTTACCACATGACACACACACCTTTTTCCAGAAAAGTTCCACCGGAAGCATTGTATGAATCAAAAGCAATGACAGATTGTCTGGGACGCCTTGCATATGTCGCTGACCGTCAGCTTTTTGCAGTAGTTACCGCAGATGCCGGATGTGGGAAATCTACTCTTATCCGTAAATTTTCCGCAAGCCTTTCAAAAGAAAAATATATTTTCCTGTATTTATCGGATTCAAAGCTCACACCGAGATGGTTTTATAAAGGATTGCTGGATCAGTTGGGATTGGAATCCAAGTTTTACCGGGGAGACGCAAAGCGACAGCTGCAAAAGGAAATCGAAATCATCCGCGGTGTACATGGACAGAAAGTAGTATGCGTGCTTGATGAAGCGCATCTGCTGGAAAAGGAAACGATCGAAGAATTCCGCTTTTTATTAAATTACCGGTTTGATTCGGAAAGCCCTATGGCACTGGTATTGGTTGGACAGTCAGAACTCTGGGAAGATAAGCTGCGGTTAAAACGCTATGATGCCGTCCGGCAACGGATTGATATTAACTGTGTCTTACCACATTTAGACCGGGCGGAAACAGAAAAATATATTCAATCGCATTTGACATATGCCGGGATTATTGACCGGGAATTATTCAGCCGGCGGGCTATGGATGAAATCTTCCGACTTTCATGTGGAATTCCGAGACTGATTAACCGAATTTGTGAAAAATCCCTGATGTATGGCTGCCAACAAAATCTCCGTATCATTGATGATCAGGATGTTATCTACGTCAGTGAACATGAAATGTTAAGGGGAGGTGAGCAATCATGACTCTCACTTATCAGTATCCAGTGGTATATTTTTACGGTGATGATGAAGAAGACTCAGAAATCGTTCAGAAAGAAGGACGGATTGAACCGCTAAAAACGGACAAAGAACCTTATGAAGCAATCGTATCAGCAGAAGGATACAGCTTTCATATCTTGTTTGGTTCTCAAATCGGTGGAATGTTTCTATGCATTCCCGGATGGCACATGGGATGTGAATTGTCTCATTTGAATGATATATTTTGGAACAGGGAGTCCATTTCTAGAAGCGATGAATCATTTGGATATGAAAATGCAACAGCGATTGCATATGCATTGAAAGAACTTAACGAATTGGTTGGATAAAATGATATCGCCGGAACAGTCCGGCGATATCAAAAAGAACTATTGTGGACACAAGATTGAGCTGTTTCTAGACAATTTGGGTAATCAGGAATTGGACAATTTGAGAGATCATAAACACTAGGGATTCCCCAAACCCATTTTTCTATTTATGCCGAGGTCTCAGTATACACTA
>NZ_CABVDF010000243.1:0-3980 GCF_902497045.1 uncultured Blautia sp.
AGGAAAACAGTATATTCTGTAATTACCTATTCTAGTATATAATAAACGCTCCGCGAGGATGCGAAAAATTTATCAGGAGCAGGGGACATATGGAAAAGACAGAGATCCGTATTTCTGTCCGCAGTCTTGTAGAGTTTATTTTGCGGAGTGGAGATCTGGACAGCAGAAGAGGAGCAATGGATAAGGAGGCGATGCAAAAGGGAAGCCGCCTGCACAGAAAGATCCAGCGACAAATGGGGGGCAATTACAGGCCGGAGGTTCCTCTGAAATATGATATAGAGTATGAAGATGTGGTTTTGCGGATAGAAGGAAGAGCAGACGGGATTTTTACAGAGGACGGAAAGACTTGTATTGATGAGATCAAAGGTGTATACAGAAAAGTAGAAACCTTGGAGTCAGCCGTACCGGTACACAGAGCTCAGGCCATGTGTTATGCTTTCATAACGGCTGATCAGGAAAATCTGGAAGAAATTGACGTACAAATGACATATGCGAATCTGGACACCGAGGAGATCAGGAGATTTCGAGAGACATTAACCAGAACATTTCTGAAAAACTGGTTTCAGGATCTTGTTGACCAATATCATAAATGGGTTTCTTATCGTCAGTTATGGAAAGAAAAAAGAGATGCATCCATGAAAAAACTGGAATTTCCATTTTCTTACAGAAAAGGTCAGAGAGAGATGGTGACAGGTGTCTATCATGCTGTTTCCAGCAAAAAGCAGATTTTTGTTCAGGCTCCTACCGGTGTAGGAAAAACGATGTCTTCCGTGTTTCCGGCTGTACGGGCAGTGGGAGAGGGAAAAGGCGAGATGATATTTTATCTTACTGCCAAGACTATCACAAGAACGGTTGCTCAGGATGCTTTTGAGATCCTGAGACAGCGGGGACTGCTTTTTCAGACTGTGACTATTACTGCTAAGGAAAAGCTGTGCTGCTGCGAAAAGCCGGAATGTACGCCGGAAAAATGTCCTTATGCAAAGGGGCACTTCGACAGAGTTAACGAAGCAGTTTATGAGTTGTGGACGTCGGAGCAGTTTTTTTCCAGAGAAAAAATTATAGCTCAGGCAGAAAAATTTAAAGTCTGTCCATTTGAAATGTGTCTGGATCTTTCTTTATGGGTAGATGGGGTGATCTGTGATTATAATTATGTATTTGATCCGAATGTCCATTTAAAACGTTTTTTTGGAGAAAATGTTTCAGGAGAATATATTTTTCTTATTGACGAAGCACACAATCTGGTAGAGCGCGGAAGGGAAATGTACAGTGCGTCTCTGGCAAGAGAGGACATTGTGGAAGTACGTAAATTTATAAAGCCTTATAGTCCGAAACTGTATCGTGTTCTGGGCAGAGTGGCAAAACAGCTGCTGGAATTGAAAAAAGAAAGTGATCCCTGTCTTGTAATGGAAAATACGGGAACGCTTCCTCTGACCCTTCTTCAGGTACAGGGAGAGATGGACAGACTTTTAGAGGAACCTCCTTCTCAGGAGGTAGTGGACGGTATTTTGGAGCTTTATTTTGATATACGGGATTTCCTGAATATTTCAGAGCTGACAGATGAGAATTATGTGATCTACGGAGCGGCAGGAGAGGATGGAAAATACAGAGTTCATCTTTATTGTGTGAATCCGGCGGCCAATCTGCAGGAATACCTTAGCAAAGGACGCAGCGCAGTATTTTTTTCTGCAACCCTGATTCCCATGCAGTATTACAGGAGTCTTCTCAGTACAAGAGAAGACGACTATGGAATTTATGTGCGGTCGCCTTTTGACCAGAAAAACAGACGCATTCTTATCTGTGCGGATGTAAGCAGCCGCTATACCAGAAGGGGATACGGGGAATACAGGAAGATCGCAGAATATATTGCAAGAATGGCGTGGCAGAAAAAAGGAAATTATATGGTGTTCTTTCCTTCATACCGCCTTATGGAGGATGTTTTTCATGTATATGAAGAGGAATTTTCATCTGACTGGGTAAGATGCATCTGTCAGACTTCTTCCATGAATGAACGGGAAAGAGAAGAGTTTTTGGAAGAATTTAAAGATCAGAAAGAGGAAACCCTGTTAGGCTTTTGTATTATGGGAGGGATTTTTTCTGAGGGGATAGATCTTATGGGAGACCGTCTGATCGGAGCAGCGATTATAGGGACAGGACTTCCACAGGTGAGCCTGGAAAGAGAACTTCTGAAACAATATTATGATAAACGGGGAGAATGTGGATTCAATCATGCATATCGATATCCGGGAATGAATAAAGTTCTTCAGGCAGCCGGAAGAGTGATCCGGACACGGGAGGATAAAGGAACCATTCTTCTTATGGACGAACGCTTTTTGAATACAGATTATCGTATGCTGTTTCCGGCAGAATGGGAGGATGCAGCTGTGTGTAGACTGGGAAATGTAGAGCAGTACCTGAAGCAGTTTTGGAAGGGATTTCCGGAGGAGATTTCTTGACATCTGAGAAAATTCAGGTATACTGTAGTAAAGTTTCAGATAAAGAAAATCCAGCTGTCATGTCCTGACAGGGACAAAGAAGCTGGCTGAAATAAAGGAGAGATTTATGAAAGCTGGAATCGGTAGCCGTCTCGGAATACTTTTGGGGGCTTTATTTCTGTGTCTGTTTCCTTCGTCAGCGCAGGCAGCAGTGGCTGAAGAAAATTTGTTTTCTCATGTGGAAGAGGCACAGATTCGTCCGATAAAAGACGGATCGGAAAAATATCTTTTAAAAAGTGACAGTTTTTATTGCCTTAAAGAAGACGGGACAAAACATGCAGAAGCCGGTGTTCATTATTTTGATCATATGGAAATTGACGGCACAGTTTTTAACGGCTTTTATTATCATGACGAAACAGGACATTTTATGGCGGGAACACCTCATATAGTCTCGATCAAAGGTCTTTCCTGTGAGACAGAGGACTCAGAAAAAGTATTTGACGGGCTGTATATGGCAAACAATCTGGGAAAGCTCTCGGCAGCTCCGCAGATCCGTTATATTTCAGGTCTGATGATCGACAAGACTTCATATGAAGGTTACTATTATTTTAATGAAGATGGCCGTATGGTTACAGAACCAGGGCTTCATACACTGGAAATGGCATCTAATGGACAGATGTTTTCCGGTACCTATTATTTTGGTGGAAACAATGGCGTTCTGGTACAGGAAGCCGGTGTGACTCCTGAAGGATTTCCTGTAGATGAAACAGGAAAAGTTTCCGACATGGAGAATCTGGGAATGGAAACACTGGAACCTCAGCTAAAATCTATGATCGCAGGGTATGAAGGAACCTGGAGTATTTATGTGAAAAATCTGAATACAGAAGAGGAGATCATTCTGAACGATCAGAAGATATATCCGGCCAGTCTGATCAAGGCGTTTGTTATGGCGGCCTCCTATGAAAATATGGATCAGATACTGGAGCATGAGGCGGCTCTTATGAAGAAGGAACCGGATGATGCTGAGGTACAGACAAAAGTGAATGATCTGTTATGGAATATGATCACCGTCAGTGATAACGAATCCTGCAATGAGCTTGGAAGACTTCAGTCAGAAAAACATGATTTTCTGGACGGGGCAGAAAAGGTAAATGAGTTTATCCAGAAAGAGGGCTACTCCGATACGGTTTACCAAAGTACGCTTCATCCTTCTGCTTCTCCAAAGGTCAGTATGGGAGAACACAATACATCTACAGTAAGTGACTGCGGTGCGCTGCTTGAGAGCATTTTCAGAGGTGACTGTGTAAGCAAAGAGGCATCCGAAAAAATGCTGGAACTTTTGATGAACCAGAGGAATACCACCAAGATCCCTGCAGGGATCAGCGCAGATATACCTATTGCCAATAAGACCGGAGAGACTGATCAGGATCAGCATGATATGGCAATTGTTTATGGACCAAAAACAACATATATACTCTGTGTGATGTCTGAAGATTTTAAGAGTGCAGAGACAGCCATTGAAAATATACGTACCATATCCGGAGTCGT
>NZ_CABVDF010000244.1:0-3966 GCF_902497045.1 uncultured Blautia sp.
TTAAAAACAGCAGGTACCTTCCCGTTTCCACGTTCCGGTTCCTGCTGTCCCTTTATTATTTATAATATCACAGTTTCCTGCCTCTTTATTCCACTGTTCCGGAATTCCCCTGGAAGATCTGAGCGATCGGAGAATCTGCGGAAAGGATCACAGTCTTATCTTCACCCTTCATAGAATTCTTCAAAGCATCAAGACTTCTTACAAATGAATAGAAATCGCTTCTTCCCTCTTCCCCGTAAGCACTGGCAAGAATCTTCATATATTCCTGCTCGCCTTCTGCTTCCAGAATTTCTGCTTTTTTCTTTGCCTCAGAAATCTGAATGGCAACCTCTTTGTCAGTAGTGTTTCTGATCACCTTGGCCTCTGAATTACCCTGCGCCGTATAGGTAGCTGCAATGTTATCTCTTTCGGAAACCATCCGTTCATAAACAGCTTCCTTATTATCATCAGGAAGATCCAGCTGCTTGGTATCAAACAGCATTACAGAAATCCCGTACTGCTCCATGTTGTTTTCCACAGATCCCATAACCATTTCTGCAAGTTCTCCATCCCGGCTTGTGATCACTTCGTCCTGAGACATGCTGCTGATGGCATTTTTTGTTGCATTATATACAGCTGTATTGATACGGCTTTCTCCATTTTCAATGGAAGAATTCAGTGTCCTTGCAAATTTCAATGGATCAGAGATCCTCCAGATCACATAGCTGTCTGTGATCATAGTCTTCTTGTCTCTTGTGATAACATCAGATGGTGCCAAATCGTAAAGAAGCGTCTGCTTTGGCAATGTTGCTGTAGTTTCCACCACCGGTATCCTGAGACTGATACCCGGCTTATCGATGACGCGCTGCACCTTTCCAAACTGACGGATCAGCTTATATTCATTTTGCTTTGTTACCGTAATTGATGTAAGAGCTGCTGCAAATACAAAAACTCCGGCAATACCTATGAGAACTTTTTTCTTTTTCATAGTATTTATTCACCTCCCTGAGTTGTCTGAACATCTGTTGTCCCATCCTGAGTCTGCAAAGGCTCCTCTGCACTCTGTCCATTTTCTGCTTCCTGTCCGCCGTCTCCGGTAAAGGAATCCAGAGGAAGAACCTTCTGCGTACCGTCACCATTATCAATCACAATCTTCATACCCGGAAGTACATCCTCCATGGTTTCATAAAACATACGGAGTTTGGTCACTGTAGGATTTTTTACATATTCCTCATACATGGCATTAAATCTTGCCACCTCTGCCTCAGCTTCGTTGATACGCACCTGCTTCTGGGCTTCTGCATCCTGAACGATCTGGTCTGCCTGTGCCTCAGCTTCCGGAAGCTTCTCGTTTCTGTATTTGTTTGCATTATTGACTGCTGTTTCTTTTCCCTGTTTCGCTGTCTCAACAGCTTTAAACGCTTTCATAACTTCCTGTGTAGGCGGCTCGGAATCCTGTATGGTAATATTCACCAGCTGAATTCCCACATCCTGCTCTTCCATTTTTTTCATGATCATATCCTTGATCTTTGCCTGGATCTCACTTTTTCCTGTTGTAAGGACGTCATCCACTGTATAGCTGGCGATCACCGTACGTATGCAGCTCTGGGAAATACTTTTCAGAATCTCCTCCGGCTGCTGAGACGTATAAAGATATTTCACCGGCTCTGTAATCCTGTACTCCACAAAGAAATCCACATCAATGAAATTATAATCTGAAGTGATCATGATTCCTTCGTCTGCTACCACATCATTATTCTGCTGATTGTACCCGATCGGAAAGCCCTGAATAGTGGTATTTACCTTATGTACCTTCTGGATCAGCGGCAGCTTAAAATGAAGTCCTGTTTCCGTTACTGCCTTGGGAACTCCCAATGTAGACAGTACAGCCTGCTCCTGTTCCTGGATCTGGTAGGTACAATCGGTTGCAAGCAGTCCCACTACTGCCACAGACGCCGCAATGACTGCTGCTTTTTTTATATGCTTTCCTGCTTTTGGTTTTCTGGGGGACCATTTCTTTTTCATATTCATATTGTTATTATTAAATTCCTCCATCTGCATCCTCCTTGCTGCCCTTTCTTTCGAACATACAGATATATCTTTTCTGAGGTTCAGATATGTCCTTCCAGGGCTTTTCTGATGTTTAAAGAAAAGAAAAAGACTTTCATTTCGGACAGATCATATTCTGCCTCAAAACAAAAGTCTTGCTGCTTACTTCATATCGCGGATATCATTATGATAATTCAGATACCGTACTGACGCAAATATGTACCACTTTCTGAAAAACAATCTCGTTTTCATTCATGGCCGCTACTCCCTTTTCTTTGAATGGAATATTATCATATTTAGAAGATCCTTGCAAGTTTATTTTTTCACTAAGTACAAAATCAGAATATTGCACGAAAATTCATAAATGTTTTTGTGCTGTTTTCTGATTAATCTCCCATTTTTATTAGTTGAATCGCTTCCTTACTTCTGATATAGTATTACCTGGTGTGGAATTTCCACACACTTTTTTCATCGAGGGGATTTAAAAATACCATGAAACACACAACAGATCTGGGAAAGGATCCTATCTCTTCCCTTGTATTCCGTCTTGCCATTCCGGCAATGATTGCCCAGTTTGTCAATGTGCTTTACAGCATTATTGACCGTATGTATATCGGGCATATTCCCAAAATCGGGGAACTGGCGCTGGCCGGAGTAGGAGTCTGCGGTCCCATTGTCACTCTTCTTTCTTCCTTTGGAACCCTGGTTGGGCTTGGCGGTTCTATTCTTCTTGGAATCCGTCTGGGAGAAAAAAATTTTAAAAAGGCAAAGCAGATTCTGTCAAACTCATTTTTAATGCTGTCTGTCATTTCTGTTCTGCTGACCGTCTCCTTTCTTCTTATGAAAGATCGTCTGCTGATATGGTTTGGTGCAAGTGAGATTACCTTTCCTTATGCCAATACCTATATGACAATCTACACTGCAGGAACTTTTTTCGCACTGATGGCAGCCGGACTGAATTATTTTATCAACTGTCAGGGATTCCCTGTTGCAGGAATGACCACCGTTCTGATCGGAGCAGTCTCTAATATTATTCTGGATCCGGTTTTTATCTTTTTGTTCCATATGGACGTTGCCGGTGCAGCTATTGCAACTGTTATTTCCCAGATGGCATCCTGTGCCTTTGCGATTCTTTTTCTTTTCAGCAAAAAAGTACATGTTCCTATTTCTTTTGGAAACTATGACAGACGTCTTATGCTGAATATCGTTTATCTTGGACTTTCGCCTTTTCTGATACTGGCAACCGACAGTATCCTTCTTATTGTCATGAATGCTGTTCTTCAGAAATACGGCGGTCCCAAGCAGGGAGATATGCTGATCACCTGTGCTACCATTGTTCAGAGCTATATGCTGATGATCACTGCACCTATGATCGGCATCAGCGGAGGCACACAAGCTGTTATCAGTTATAATTATGGCGCTCAGGCAACACAGAGAGTAAAAAAAGCCATTCGTACTATCTTAAAACTGATGCTTTGTTTTACAACTGCCATGTTTATAGTGTCTCAATTCCTTCCAAAGGTCTTCGTATTGCTTTTTACTTCCAATCCAGAATATATAGACTTTTCCATATGGGGGATCCGGGTATTTACCATGATGGTGATTCCTTTAAGTTTCCAGTATGTATTTGTGGATGCACTGACTGCTCTGGAACGTACCAAAACAGCCCTTACGCTGTCTGTACTCAGAAAGTCCCTGTACATTATGGGAACCATTGCCCTTCCGGCTTTTTATCAGGCTTCCACGGCCTTTTATGCAGAGCCGCTTTCTGATGTAATCAGCTCAGCCGTATCTACGATCGTATTTCTTCTGATCATTGATAAACACCTTCTCAAACGTGAAAAAGCAATTATTTCCTGAAACTTATAATCACGATTTGTCCTAATCACGACCACCGGCTTAGCCGGTGGTTTGCTTTGACCCTATAAGGGTCTGTTA
>NZ_CABVDF010000245.1:0-3962 GCF_902497045.1 uncultured Blautia sp.
TTGATGAAAAAATTTTTATTTTTTCCTCAAAAACACCCTTACACAATACGAAACGCTGAGAGGCATTTTTACAGCCCCCTGAGGAAAATTTTTTTATTTTTTCGGTTAATTGAATACTTAAAAGCAAAAAAACACTCACCTATTCCAGGTGAATGCCTTATCAAAATTTCCTTATTTTGTTGTCTGTAACGCTTATCCAGATATGCCTGCATATCTGCTAAAATATAATTGCCAGCAATTATATTTTCACGTGGGTATGGGGACGTAATCCCAATCAAGGTCTGCTACTCGTAAGTAATACAAAATTGTCAAAATGACAATACTGTAATACACGGGTGGATCTTGCTCTGGTTGTAACACATGAATTCATACAATAATAGGCCCAAATGGGCACTTTCGCCATTTGAGCCTATATATTGTATGTCTTTCAAATGATAGCTTAAAAAGTAGCTGTCTAGACTATATGTTTGTAAGCGCTTAATTTTTAGGTATGATAGAAAAAATCCCCGACTACTTTTCAGTAGCCGGAGCACCTTGACAGTTCACATATAATTGATTTGATTCGTTTACACGATGTTCGATTTCAGCTTTGACAGTTTCGTTCCATGGAGCCAGAAGTTCTAATTCATCATCGCTCATCCTATCATTAGGCACTTTTTCCAGCAGATAAGTAAGATAGTGATAGACGTTTACTCCATTGGCTTTTGCCATTTCTACCATAGTGTACACAACAGCACTGGCCTGGGCTCCATTTGGTGTGTCACAGAACAACCAGTTTTTACGGCCTACTGTAAATGGACGGATCGCATTTTCGCTGAGATTATTAGAAAAACTGCAGCGGCCATCTTCTAGATAGGTGGACAGATAGGAGCGGCGGTTCTGAATGTAGGTGACAGCTTTATCCATTCTGCTTCCACGGGTAGGGTTCTGCTGATCAAGCCACGACAAAAAGCCTTCTACTACCGGCTTTTCTTTTTCAAGACGCGCCTTTTTGATAGCATCGAAGGAAGAATACTTTGATCTGATCACATCTTCCAGATGGAAGAGCTGGTTAATGTACAGCATTCCCTGTACGGATGGCAGGGTATAATCCAAAGCTTTTCCTTTGGGAATGGCATCTGCCAGATATCTTCTGATGTGTGCCCAGCAAGCTGTGCGTTTGGCATCTGGAACTTTATTGTACCCACTATAGCCATCGCACATCAGATAACCCTTGAAGCCGTGAAGAAAATCCACAGCATTGTCTCCGGCCCGGGTCTCCGAATATTTATAGAGGATAATAGGTATTCCTCCGTCTTCACCGCTGCGGAACAGCCACATATATGACTTTGTCTGAGCGCGGCGTTCCGGTTCATGCAGAACCTGAAGTGGCGTTTCATCTGCCATCGCGAATCCACGTTCCAGAAGTTTCCTGTGGAAGTATTCGTACATAGGAAGAAAAAACGCTTCGGAATTCCGGATCACCCAGTTTGCCATAGTAGCTCTGGTGATCTCTACGCCATACTGTTTCCAGTCCTTTTCCTGACGGTAGTATGGAAGACCATTACAAAACTTCTGGTACATTACCCAGGCAACTGTTCCGGCAGAAGCCATTCCATAAAGCATATGGGCTCTGCCATCTTTTCCTTTTTTAATGACCGGAATATCCTGAAGTTTGCACTGCGGACACTCATAGTTCTTACTATAGTATTCATATACTTTCAGTTTTGCCGGTACAAAAACCAGCTCCCGGCGGACAAACTCTTCCCCGATTTCTTTCAGTGGAGTACCACAGGAAGGGCAGAGTTTCTCTTCCTCAGAAAGTTCCAGATACTTTTTCTCAACAGGAACTCCCTTAAACCGTTCAGCGTCTGTAGCTCTTGCTTTTCGTTTTTTTGCTGTTTTTTCCGGAAGAAGTGCTTCAAGATCCTCTGCTTTTACAGCTTCTGGATTCTGTTCCAGTTCCGCTTCATTGAAAAAGTTTAACTGGCCTGGAATATCGATGGTTCTTTTTTCGCTGGAGGTGCCAAACAGTTTTTTACGGAGAAGGTCTATCTCTTCTTTCAGGTTATCCCGTTCCTGGGTAAGAGACTCTTCCCGTTTATTGGCAGCATCGACAGTTGCCTGAAGTGTTTTTATCATCTTTTTGAGATCGTTTATCATGTCCTTCAGCTCATGGAGCTGGATATCTTTAGAACTGTCTGCCACTGCTTTTTCCTCCTGTTTCTGATATTTCCATTATACCAGAAAACAGGGACTTTTCCCAGCAAAACAGCGGATTTACCAAGACTTGAAAGTGCTGAAAATACAGCAAAAAATGCGAGTTTTATGTGCATCTTTTTCATGTTGACTTAATCGCTTTTGGCTGCTCAATATCAAGGCCAGACATCAGCCAGTCGAACTCCCGCCATGTAAGATTCCGGACTTCAGATTTATTTCTGGGCCACCGGTAAGAACCTTGGGCAGTCAGTCTTTTGTAGATCATAACGATTCCATCCGGTTCTTTTAAAATAGCTTTGATGCGGTCACATTTACGTCCACAAAAAAGAAAAAGTGCATGGTCGATCTCCATCGAAAACTGTTCCTGGATGATCGCACACAATCCATCAATGGACTTGCGCATATCGGTTCTGCCACAGACGATATAGATTGCATCAACACTTGAGATATCCGCTAACATAGTGACTCCTTCAGCGTATCCATAAGCATCTTCAGAAGTACCGGTTTGATCTCATTACTCATTCGTATAAGCAATCCGTCTGCTTCGATTTCAATCGTATGTGAATTGTCAAGGTGCATAGGACTGTTTCCATTATCTGGAATCAGTCCTGCCGGAGAAGACTCCGGTTCTATAGCGATCTGGACTACATCCTGTTTATGGGACGTAAGGTGAAGAGTGCTAGCTTTTCCAACTGGATCCGGTATCTGGCAGGCTTTTTTGCGGAGACGGGTAACTGCATTGTAAAAACAGCTGGGAGATATCCCGTGTTCATTACACCATGCAGCATCTGTCAGGCCACTTTGTCTGCATTCGGTTACCAGTTCCATCCATTCATCCAAGGAACGTCCTGGAGCACGTTTATTACTCATAATGAAACCTCCAAATGTAGTAAATTTCTATCTCCTATCAAGGGGAGTGTAGAAAAAATCTATTTACTATCATTATGAGTTTAAAAACGTAGACAGTAAAGCTACCCAAGATTTAAGCGCTTACGAAATAATACCCACGTATTACAGAAAGAGGGTTGATAAAATGAATAGCTTTATAAGCTGGATCGGTGGCAAGAAGTTACTGAAAAGAAAGATCATTGAACAGTTTCCAAAGAATTTTGACAGATACATTGAGGTATTTGGTGGAGCCGGATGGGTACTGTTCGACAAAGAAAAGCATGCGGACATGGAAGTATACAACGACATGAACGGAGAACTGGTGAATCTGTTCAGGTGTGTAAAATATCATCCGGATGCATTACAAAAAGAGCTGGACTGGATGCTGATATCCAGGGAACAGTTTTTCAACTGTGTTGCCCAAAATGAGATTCAGGGCATGACAGACATACAGAGAGCAGCGAGGTTCTACTGTCGAATAAAACTAAGTTTTGGTGCTGACCTTGATTCGTTTGGTGTGCGCTCAAGAGATATGCAGGGAACGATAGAATATCTGCAGAAAGCATCGAAGAGATTGAATAGAGTAGTAATTGAGAATGTCGATTTTGAGCGTCTTATAAAAACGTATGACCGGGAGTCGGCATTATTTTATTGCGATCCGCCGTATTATGATGCAGAAAAATATTATCCAGACAAGTTTCAGTCGGAAGATCATGCGAGACTGAGGGATGCGCTTTCCCGGATTAAAGGTAAGTTTATCCTGTCTTACAATGACTGTCAGGAGATCCGGGACTTGTACGCAGGATATGATCTGATCGAAGTAGATCGGCAGGACAATCTTGTAACGAAAACTAACCCACGTCGTTACAGGGAGT
>NZ_CABVDF010000246.1:0-3950 GCF_902497045.1 uncultured Blautia sp.
TCAGACGTTTGATAAAAAGCTGACTCTCATCATCCGGATATTTAAAAATAATAATATCAAAACGCTCCGGATCCTTCATTTTCCTGGAAATGTGATTTCCGAAAATATCTGCATTGATTCCGTATGCCAGACGGAAACCAAAGACACGGTCACCGGTCATAATAGTATTTTCCATAGATTCTGAAGGAATTTTCGCATTAATAAGTACAAAATTATTCACAAAAAGTACGATCACAACCACAATAATGATCATTTTTACATAATCCCAGATTTCATTCCAGATTTTCATGATAACTCTCCTCTAACTGTTCTTCTTTGATGATATAAGTAAATAATTCCGGCGGTTCCGCGTAAAAACTTTTTTCGGATATGCTTTCCAGACATCCGGTAAGTTTTGGAAACGTCAGACAGTATGCATGCAGAAGCTGATGTCTCAGCCCGTATTTTTCACGGACACTCCTGTTAAATTCTCTGTTTCCATATTTCGCATCTCCCATAAGAGGATAACCCTGAGACGCAAGATGAGCACGTATCTGATGAGTGCGTCCTGTTATCAGTCTTACCTTCAGAAGCGTTACCCTTCCATTACTGCCCAGAGGTGTATACACCGTTTCAATGGGCTGAGCATCTTCTTCTGGAGTTTTATATATGGTTACCTTATTCAGCTTTTCATCCTTTTTCAGATAACCTTTCATATGACGCTTTTCTTTCAGAACACCTTTTACCACGCACAGATAATCTTTATGGACAGTTCTGTCGTGAAAAAGTTCCGAAAGCTCCTGAAGTCCGGAAAGACTTTTTCCTGCTGCCACGATACCACTGGTATTTTTGTCCAGACGATTGCATACAGAAGGTCTGAAAGTTGTAAGTTCCTCTTCTGTTATGCTGCCTGTTCCCAGCAAATATCCTGTCACATATTCTACCAGAGAAGGAACTCCGCTGTCATCAGGCTGCGAAAGCATTCCGGCTGGTTTATTGATCAGAAGCATATGACTGTCTTCATAAAGGATATCCAGCTTTGTTTCTGCCCTGGGAGCTTTTTCAGTGCCGCTGAATTTCAGATAGGTATCATCACTTAAAAAAATCCTGATCTCATCTCCAACAGACAATTTTTCGTTTCCGGATGCTTTTTTTCCATTCAGGGTAATATTTTTTTTACGAAGCATTTTATAAAGAAAACTCTTGGGCGCTTCTCGAAGAAGCTTTGCCAGATATTTATCAAAACGCTGCCCTGCTTCATTTTGATTGATCATAAACTGTTTCATAATTCACCTACAGACAGATCGCCAGAATTGTATGGCGGATCAGTTCATTTCTTGATAATTCCGGATAACGTTCATCCGGACGGAATTTAATTCCTTCTTCCAGTGATTCTCTGTGCTGGTTCATAGAATCCAGACGTTCCAGAAAAGGTTTCAGCTCTTTAAAGATCTTAACCGTGGCGCGGTATCCATTTCCTTTCAGGATCTTCTGTGCTTCGTTTTCCATAAAGGCAGCATCGATTTTAGGATCGCTGCTGTATCCCACTACCAGGTTTCCACAGATGGCAAATGCATCAATAAAGGCGCTTTTTTCATAAAAGGTCATGTACATTTCATAAGACATGACCAGGTCACCGCAA
The DNA here is from genome assembly GCF_902497045.1 of uncultured Blautia sp. NCBI lineage: Bacteria > Bacillati > Bacillota > Clostridia > Lachnospirales > Lachnospiraceae > Blautia > uncultured Blautia sp. Next base: position 1,622 of record NZ_CABVDF010000246.1, read on the forward strand.
TGTTCCCGGATCTGCTCATACACAGACTTCTCCATGGACGGGGACCGAAACAGCATGATCAGATTTACCATCATCTTACAGGCAGGGAGACATCCTACTACAGCAACAACCGTCCATATTGTCAGTCTTGTTTTAAAATATAGAAGCGCAGTAAAAAATATCAGAAGAGGAACTGCAAACAAAATGGCCGTGATGATCAGTTTCCTTTTCTTTTCCGCTGCAATATAGCCAAATTCGCCTTTTTTTGCTGATTTTCCAGTATTTTTTTTGCTCATGTAATACTCCTTGATATATTATTTCTTTTTCTTCTGATGGGTATGCCGGATGGTTTTTCTGCTATATTTTCTTCCTGTCTGTTCCTTGTTTTTTGTTTTTTCTCCAGTCTTCCCACGCTCCGGACGTATCAGACACTTTGGTCCAAATCCCACCAGATCCATCCGTCCTGCCATTTTAAGCCCCTCCAGTACAAGAACTCTGTTTGCAGGATTTTTATACTGCATCAAAGCTCGCTGGACAGCTTTTTCATGAGGGTCTTTTGGAACATATACTTTCTCGCCTGTAAGAGGATGGATCCCTGTATAGTACATACAGGTAGAAAGAGTAGACGGTGTGGGATAAAAGTCCTGTACCTGTTCCGGCGTAAATCCAAGGTCACGAACATACTCAGCAAGCTTCACCGCATCCTTTACCGTACAGCCTGGATGAGAAGACATAAAATATGGTACTGCATACTGCTTCTGCCCTGTTTTTGCATTTTCCTTTTCATAAGCCTTTAAAAATTTCTCATAAACCTGATGAGATGGCTTGCCCATATAGCGAAGCACCTGATCGGATACATGTTCCGGTGCAACCCGGAGCTGCCCGCTGATATGGTACTTCACAAGCTCCTGTAAAAACACAGGACTTTTATCTGCCATTACATAATCAAAACGCACCCCTGAACGGATAAATACTTTTTTGACCTTTGGAATCTTGCGAAGCTTACGAAGAAGCGCTACATAATCGCTGTGATCTGCAGTCAGATTTTTACACGGCTCCGGAAAAAGACACTGACGATTCTGGCAGACACCCTTTGTCAGCTGTTTCTCACAGGAAGGCTGGCGAAAATCTGCCGTTGGGCCTCCAACATCATGAATATATCCTTTAAATGCCGGATCCTCTGTCATATGTACCGCTTCTTTTATAATAGAATCATGACTCCTTGTCTGCAGTATCCGTCCCTGATGAAAAGTAAGTGCACAAAAACTGCAGCTTCCAAAGCATCCCCGGTTGCTGGTAAGACTGAACCTGATCTCCTCAAGAGCAGGAATTCCACCCAGCCTGTCATACATCGGATGCCAGGTTCCGGCAAAGGGAAGATCATAAACATCATCCATTTCCTGCTGCGTCAATGGTTTTGCAGGGGGATTCTGGATCACGTACCCCCGGGTACCGTAATCTTCAGCCAAGGGTTTTGCAGTAAAAGGATCTGTGTTTTTGTACTGAACCGCAAAACTGTCCGCATATGCTTTTTTATTATCCCGGATTTTCTCATAAGACGGAAGGATGATTGGATCATATACCATATCCAGCGTCTTACTTTTATAGACGGTTCCGGGAATATAAGTGATCTCTCCGATGGGCAGCCCACTGTCAAGCGCTTCTGCAATCTCGATCATAGAATGCTCACCCATGCCATAAGAAATCAGATCTGCGCCGGAATCCAGCAGAATGCTTCTGCGCACCTGATCCTGCCAGTAATCGTAGTGAGCCAGTCTTCTGAGACTTGCTTCGATCCCGCCCAGGATGATCGGTGTATTTTTATACGTCTGACGAATCAGATTGCTGTAGACTACTGTTGCCATATCCGGTCGGAGACCCATCTTACCTCCTGGAGAATAGGCATCCTTCTGCCGATGTTTCTTTGAAACCGTATAATGGTTCACCATAGAATCCATATTTCCGGCTGTCACAAGAAAACCCAGGCGCGGTTCCCCAAACACCTGGATACTTTCTTTTTTACGCCAGTCGGGCTGGGATATGATCCCGATCCGATAGCCCCGGCTCTCCAAAAGCCGGCTTATGATGGCACAGCCAAAAGAAGAATGATCCACGTAGGCATCTCCGGTAATATAAACGAAATCAACCTGGTTCCATCCTCTGTTTTTCATTTCCTTTGCTGTTACTGGTAAAAAATTATGCATGTAATCTGCTCCTAAAATGCTACTGACTGTGCGCGGTAGCCCTCTGCAATAATGTCAAGCTGTCTGTGGAAACGCTCCAGTTGCTGAAGATCCTTTGTCTGAAAAACACGAAGGAATTCATTCTGGATTTTTTCCACTTCACGTTT
>NZ_CABVDF010000247.1:0-3939 GCF_902497045.1 uncultured Blautia sp.
TTCTTCAGAAAATATATATGCTATAATCCCAGAATGATTTTTGACAGATAATAAATAACAGGAGCAGTAAAAATCACGCTGTCAAAACGATCCAGGATACCCCCATGTCCGGGTATCAGTTTTCCATAATCTTTAATTCCTTTATTTCTCTTAATGGCAGAAGCTGCCAGATCCCCCACCATAGAAATCAGCGCACCTACCGCACAGATCACAGCATATTCCAGGGCCGGAGCATGGGTAGCCGCTGCATAAATCGCGCCCAGTGCCGCAGCACCGGCAACACCTCCGACTGCACCTTCAACAGATTTTTTCGGACTTAATACAGGAGCCATCTTATGTTTTCCAATAAGCATTCCCACACAGTAAGCACAGGTATCACAGCCCCAGGAACAAAAGAAGATCAGCCATACAAGGATCTTTCCGTTTTCCAGATTTCGGGTAAGAAGGATAAAGGAAAGCATCACTGCCACATACACCAGACCAAAAAAAGCTGACATAATTTCATCTGCATGATATTTTGGATACAAAAACACATAAACAAACATCAGAAGCACCAGAGAAAGGATCACAGCCATCATTCCATATTTTTCAAAATCAAGAAAAATCATTCCATAATACATAACTGCTCCCAGATAGCCTGCAAGCTCCAGAAGATCTGTTCCTTTTTTATGAACACCCATAGCACTGTACAATTCACGCATTCCAATAAGAGAAACGGCCAGCAGTGTAAGCAGAAGCACGTAATCCCCTGACATAATTGTTACAAAGGCAATAATGACCAGAAGAATCCCGCTTAACAATCTTGTTTTAAACATTGCCTATTCCTCCTTCACACCGCCATATCTGCGGTCTCTTTCGTTATATTTCTCAATAGCCTGCAAAAGCTCCGGCTTATGAAAATCAGGCCATGCAACATCAGTAAAGTAAAACTCCGTATATGCAAGCTGCCACAAAAGGTAGTTGGACAGCCTCTGTTCTCCGCTGGTTCGTATCATAAGATCCGGATCTGGGATTCCTGCTGTATCCAGGTAGCTTTCAAATATCTTTTCATCAATTTCTTCCGGAACAAGCTTTCCATCCGCCGCATCCCTTGCAAGTCTGCGAACTCCCCGGACAATCTCATCCCGGCTTCCATAATTTAATGCAATCTGGAAAAATAATTCATCATAATCCTTAGAAAATTCCTCAAGTTCTGCGACACTGTCCTGTATATCCTTATCAAAAGCGGAAATATCACCAATAACCTTTACACGCATTTTATTTTTTTCCGAAATTTTCTTGCATTTCTTCAGGTAATTGCGGAACAGCTTCATCAGCCCATCCACTTCCTCTTTTGACCGTTTCCAGTTTTCTGTAGAAAAAGCATAAACAGTCAGATATTTCACCCCAAGGTCTTTGATATCTTCACAGATCGTTTCAAGATTTGCACAGCCCTTTACATGCCCATAGCTTCTCGGCATGCCTTTTGCTTTAGCCCATCTCCCATTTCCATCCAGAATGATGGCAATATGATTTGGTATTTTCATTTCTGCACCTCTCTGCATACAATTTTAAAATCTTATGTATTCTGGTGTTATGGCAAGAAGGAGAGCTATTTTTTACAGCTCTCCTTCTTCATTCCTACTGATTATACAGTAAGGATCTCTTTTGATTTTTTGTCTACTGCTGCCTCAATATCCTTGATGTATTTGTCTGTCAGTTTCTGAACCTGATCCTCCAGATCTTTCACTTCATCCTCAGATACATCCTGTTTAGTAAGTTTCTTAAATGCATCATTTGCATCTCTGCGGACATTACGCACAGCAACCTTTGCTGCTTCGCCCTTTTTCTTTACATCTTTCACAAGCTCTTTACGACGTTCTTCTGTCAGTTCCGGAAGAACAAGGCGAATGATTTTTCCATCATTGCTTGGATTCAGTCCCAGATCAGATACCATGATCGCCTTTTCAATATCTTTAATGATACTGGATTCCCATGGCTGGATCTGAATCATACGTGCTTCCGGTACCGTGACATTCGCTACCTGCTGAAGCGGTGTCGGACTGCCGTAATAATCTACGGTAATCTTATCAAGAATGTGTGGATTCGCACGTCCTGCGCGGATAGTAGAAAGCTCCGCCTCAAATCCGCTTAAAGTTTTTGTCATTTTGCTGTCATACTTCTGAACTCTTTCATCCATGTTTTATAATCTCCCTCTCCATGTTTTTATTGCAGCTCTGCTGCTTTTGTATACGGCAGTTTAAACCGTCACTTTTGTTCCTGTAAATTTACCATGAACTGCATTTACAATACTGTTCTCTTCCTCCAGTCCAAAAACAAGCATCGGCATTTTCTGTTCCAGGCACATAATAGATGCTGTAAGGTCCATCGCTGCAAGTTTCTTGTCAACGACCTCCTCAATCGAAATTTCATCATATTTTACCGCTTCCGGATTCAGCTTCGGATCACTGTCATAGATTCCATCTACAGCCTTGGCAAGAAGGATAGCTTCTGCCTCGATTTCTACAGCCCTCAATACAGTCGCTGTATCTGTAGAGAAATACGGATGACCTGTACCACCGGCAAAAAACAGGATCTTACCAGCTTTGAAAGCTTCCTCTACAGCATCCTTTGAATAAAGCTTTGTAAATGCTCCGCATACAAACGGAGTAAAGATTTCTGTTTCAAGCCCCAGGTATCTGCAGATATCTGATACGTAAATGCAGTTCATCACTGTGGCAAGCATACCGATCTGATCCGCCTTGTTACGGTCGATAGTCTCACTGGTACGACCTCTCCAGAAATTTCCTCCTCCAATAACAATACCGGTCTGGGTACCTTCTTCAGCAATAGTACGAATCTGCTTTGCCACTGCGATAACAGTCTCTTCATCAAATCCGGTCTTTTTAGCTCCTGCAAGAGCTTCTCCGCTTAACTTTAACAAAATACGTTTCATATCCTTTACCTTTTCCCTTTCGTTCTTACATCATAAGAGAGAGTTTACCAGATACCGGTAACAATCTCATTGCCATTCTCATCTACTGTAGTAGATACCGTAAAGTTAGGATAATAATGATATCCTGTTTTTCCTGTATCAGGCTCCTCTTCATATTCATCATACTGCGGAGATCCGATTGCTCCGATCAGATCATCCATAGACTGACCAATATAGCCTGTTGCCGTATCTATCGTATCATCTGTAGGCTGCGTATTGTTGGAATCATCTCCATCATCCGGCGCCTGTGTCGGTTCGGGTGCTGAAGTAGGATTTGGAGCTGAAGTAGGAGTCGGAGTTTCATTTTCGTTTTCATCATCCGTATCATCTTCATCTTCTGTCATCCCTAATCTTCTCTTCACATCCTCAAGAGTAGATACTTCCTTCTTGCCGGTAGTTGTCATATAAGTGGCATAAGGAATGCTTTCTTCTCCTGTTCCGCTCATGCGCAGGGTAATCTGACGAATAGATGCCAGAGGCAGATCACGGAAAAAGCATTCATTTTTGTCCTCTTCTGTATAGGTAATACGGATATCATAGGTGATTCCTGCGGAGGACGGCTTTTTATAGTAGTAAACTGCTTCCTCGCCATTTTTCAGGGTAAACTGACCATCAACCAGATCCTCACCCCATTCATCATCGTCTCCGTCATCCGATACATGCTGGCGGATATAGATTGCTCCCACCTCAGAACCGGTTCGATTAACAATAGTAACTTTAGATGCTGTGGAAGTTTTTTCACCCATAACGTTTTCTTCTTCCACCACTTCCATATCTACAAGGTCCGCAGACTGAGTTACTGCAGGAGTTGCCGTAGGCGTCACCTGTGCCGGCTTCTGAACCTCTTCATTCTTTGATTTTCCACATCCTGTGGCTGCTGCAAGTACCAGAAGACCTACTGCTACAAGATATTTTTTTTTCATATAATAGCCTCCCATTCATAATAATGGAATATTAAATCATAG
>NZ_CABVDF010000248.1:0-3906 GCF_902497045.1 uncultured Blautia sp.
AAAAATAATGAACACTATAAGAATAAACAAATATCTAAGTAATGCCGGAGTCTGTTCCAGGCGTGAAGCGGATCAGTATACAGATGCGGGACGAATCACAATAAACGGAACTCTGGTTTCCACCGGAGAACGCATCTCTCCAGACGCAGAAGTCTGTCTGGACGGAAAGCCCATTCAGCAGGAAAAACAGCAGGTACTGCTCCTGTTCTATAAGCCCAGAGGAATCGTCTGCAGCACAAAAAAGCAGCGGCAGGAAACGACTGTCACAGAATTTCTGGACTACCCTCTGCGTATTTATCCTGTCGGACGCCTTGACAAGGAATCAGAAGGTCTTCTTCTGCTGACTAATCAGGGCGATCTGGTCAATCGGATCATGCGTGCAGGAAACTATCACGAAAAAGAATATTTAGTTACTGTAAACAAGGAAGTTTCTTCGGAATTTATCCAAAAAATGGCATCAGGCGTCCCTGTTCTGGATACGGTCACCCGAAAGTGCTTTTTGGAAAAAACAGGTAGAAATACTTTCCGTATCATCCTGACTCAGGGATTAAACAGACAGATTCGGCGCATGTGTGCGTATTTCGGTTACGAAGTCATCTCTTTAAAAAGAATACGGATCATGAATCTGACATTAGGGAATCTGAAGCCTGGAGAATACAGAACCATCCGGCTTGACGAACAGAAACAGCTGGAACAAATGCTGAAAAATTCTTCAAATGAAACAGTTACAGGAGGTAATTATGGAAACAGCCCTGCAGCAAATGAAAAAGCTGGTAAAAATATTAAACAAAGCAGCAAAAGCCTATTATCAGGAAGACCGGGAGATCATGGACAACAGGGAGTACGATTCTCTGTACGATCAGCTGGAAAAACTGGAAAAGGAGACAGGAATCACACTGGCAGACAGCCCCACGGTAAACGTCGGTTACGAAGCCGTTGATTTTCTTCCAAAAGAAACTCATGAAAGTCCTATGCTCTCTCTTGATAAAACAAAGGACAGAGAAACTCTCAGAGAATTTATCGGAAACCACAAAACACTTTTGTCCTGGAAAATGGACGGACTGACCATTGTTCTTACTTACGAAAATGGCGAGCTTCAAAAAGCCGTTACCAGAGGAAACGGTACCGTCGGTGAAGTCATTACCAACAATGCCCGTGTATTTCGGAATATTCCTTTAAAAATCTCCTATCAGGGCCGCCTGGTTCTTCGAGGAGAAGCAGTTATCACTTATCCTGATTTTGAACGGATCAACAGCTCTATTGAGGATGTCGATGCCCGGTACAAAAACCCGAGAAATTTATGCAGCGGATCAGTACGTCAGCTTAACAATCAGATCACTGCAGAAAGAAATGTTCGTTTTTATGCATTTTCTCTGGTATCTGCTTCCAATGTGGATATGCATAATTCCAGAGAATACCAGATGGAATGGCTGAAAAAACAAGGATTTGAAGTTGTTGAGTATCGCATTGTTACAGCAGACACACTGGATGAAGCCATGGACTATTTTGCTGATGCTGTGGAAAAGAATGTTTTTCCTTCAGATGGTCTTGTAGCCCTCTATGATGACATTGCTTACGGAGACTCTCTGGGATCCACAACAAAATTCCCAAGAAATGCATTTGCATTCAAGTGGGCAGATGAAATACGCGAAACGACCTTACGCAGTATTGAATGGAGTCCTTCCCGAACAGGACTGATCAATCCAATTGCTGTATTTGACCCTGTAGAATTAGAAGGAACAACTGTCAGCCGGGCAAGCGTCCATAATGTCAGCATCCTGAAAGAACTTGAACTGGGAATCGGAGATACTCTGCAGGTATATAAAGCAAATATGATCATTCCTCAGATTGCAGAAAATCTTACAAGAAGCCGGAATCTCCAAATTCCGGACACCTGCCCGGCCTGTGGAAAAGAAGCCAGGATCATAAAGGAAAATGAAGTAGAAGCACTTTACTGTACAAATCCTGACTGTGCCGCAAAAAAGATCAAAGCCTTTACACTTTTTGTCAGTCGAGATGCCATGAATATTGACGGTCTTTCAGAAGCCACACTTGAAAAGTTTATTGCCAGAGGTTTTATCCATACTTTCGGTGATATTTTTGAAATCAGCCGTTATAAGGATGAGATTATGGAAATGGAAGGATTTGGTCAAAAATCCTTTGATAATCTTATGGAAAGTCTGGAAAACGCAAGAAAAACCACTCTTGCCAAGGTAATCTACAGTCTCGGAATTGCCAATATTGGCCTGGCTAATGCCAAAGTCATCTGCCGTCATTTTGACAACAGTCTGGACGCCATACGAAAGGCTGATCTGGAGGAAGTCAGCGCCATTGACGGAATCGGACCTGTTATCGCCCGTAACCTTGTTGACTATTTTCACAAAGAAGAAAACAATCAAAAACTTGACTACCTTATGCAGCATCTCCATATACAGCAAGAAGAGATTAAAAGCCAGCAGATTTTTGCAGGAATGAATTTTGTGATTACGGGAAGCCTGAACCATTTCTCCAACCGAAATGAAGCCAAAAATCTCATCGAATCTCTTGGAGGCAAAGTAACTGGTTCTGTTACCGGAAAAACCACTTATCTTATCAATAATGATACTGCATCTAATTCATCAAAAAACAAAAAGGCCAGAGAACTGGGAATTCCCATTTTGTCAGAAGAAGATTTCCTGAAACTCACTCAGACCGATTATTAAATAAAATGATACACCAGGAGGAAACATAACATGCCAATCAAAATACAAAGCGATCTGCCTGTAAAGGAAATTCTTGAAAAAGAAAATATTTTTGTCATGGATGAGGGAAGGGCCATCCATCAGGATATCCGTCCAATCCAGATACTGATACTGAACCTGATGCCTCTGAAAGAGGAAACAGAACTCCAGTTGCTCCGTTCCCTTTCCAATACTCCGCTGCAGGTAGACGTTACTTTCATGGCTGTAGAAAGCCATGTGGCAAAAAACACATCCAAAAGCCATTTGAACAAATTTTACCAGACTTTTTCCGAATTGAAGCATATGCGTTTTGACGGAATGATCATCACCGGAGCCCCTGTAGAACAGATGGATTTTGAAGAAGTGGATTACTGGAAAGAACTGACAGAGATTATGGACTGGACAGAAACCCATGTGACTTCCACTATTTTTCTCTGCTGGGCAGCCCAGGCAAGCCTCTACCATTTTTACGGACTCAAAAAAAGAATGCTGGACAAAAAAATGTTTGGGCTTTTCTGGCACAAAGTACTGAACCGCAAGGTTCCCCTTGTAAGAGGATTTGATGATATGTTCCTTGCTCCCCATTCCAGACATACAGAAGTCCCTATTGAGGATATCCATGCCTGCAAAGAACTGACTGTTCTTGCCGAGTCAAAAGAAGCCGGACTTTTCCTTGCTATGGCAGAGGACGGCCGCAGAATTTTTGTTATGGGACATCCTGAATATGACCGTGTTACTCTTGACGGAGAATACAGGCGTGATTCCGATAAAGGTCTCCCCATTGAACTTCCGGAAAACTATTATCAGGATAATGATCCACAGAACAAGCCGCTGCTTTTGTGGCGTGCCCACGCAAACAACCTCTATACCAACTGGCTGAATTACTACGTTTACCAGAGCACGCCTTATGATCTGATGGGGACACCGGATTTTAAGAATATTTAAAGGATTTTCTGTTTTTCCATTTTTATTCGTCTGATGTTACTACAAAATAAAATGGTGTACTAAAAACTAATAAAATTATCGTTAGAAGAACACAAGGAGTTAATATATTTCCGCCAGATGTTCACTTGTAGTTTTAATAAACCGGTTCTATAATAAATGTTGGGGTGTATGAAAATTCATTCGTGCATTCCGGCATTTTTATTTTATAATAAGGAGTCGCCCCCACCCGTTTTACGGGTGG
>NZ_CABVDF010000249.1:0-3863 GCF_902497045.1 uncultured Blautia sp.
TTTATCCATAATTTTCTCATTTTCTTATTTCAGAATCAAATATTTTTCTTGTTTTTCCCTTACTTCTCCAATCTGCGAACAGGGAAGTTCCAAAGTTTTTAGCCTATCCAGAAGACAGGCGGCCTCCTGTTTCGGTACAGAGAGAAGCAATCCGCCTGATGTCTGCGGATCATATGCCAGATCCTCCAGCCAGGTTCCCGGAATCTGACTTTCTACATCTTCTTCCAGATACTCTCTGTTCCTGTATGCACCTGCCGGAATCAATCCCATTTCTGTATAGGACTGTACTCCTTGAAGAACCGGAAAACTTCCGGTATCCAGAACCAGGGTTTTTCCGCTTCCCTTTGCCATTTCCATAGCATGTCCCGCAATTCCGAAACCTGTAATATCCGTACAGCTGTGAATGGAAAATTCTGCTGCAATATCCCTTGCGTACCGATTCAGAAAAGTCATATTTTTCACAGCTGCTTCAATTTCGTCTTCTGAAGCAAGTTCTCCTTTGATAGCTGTAGAAAGAATGCCGGTACCAAGTGGTTTGGTAAGGATCAGAACATCTCCTGCTTCTGCTCCATAGTTTTTCCACATAAGCTTCGGGTTTACAAATCCGCTGACACACAGCCCATATTTCGGTTCGTTGTCAGAGATTGTATGTCCGCCTGCCAGCACTGCTCCTGCTTCGATCACCTTGTCCGCTCCGCCTTTCAGGATTTCTCCAAGGATCTCTATATCCAGGCAGTCCGGAAATGCAGCCAGATTCAGAGCCACTTTGGGCTCACCTCCCATGGCATATACGTCGCTTAGGGCATTTGCCGCAGCAATCTGTCCAAACAGATACGGATCATCCACAACCGGGGTAAAAAAGTCAACCGTCTGGATCATTGCCAGATCGTCATTAATTTTATAGACCGCAGCATCGTCTGAGGTCTCTGTTCCCACTAAAAGCATGGGATCACTGAATTTCGGCAGCTTGCCCAAAACTTGAGCAAGGGTCTTAGGACCTTTTTTAGCCGCTCAGCCGGATGTACTTGACATTTGTGTTAAACGAATTTCTTTATCTGCCAAAATTCTCATCTCCCTTCCATAATTTCCGGCTATCGTATTCTTTTAAAGCTGCCCTTATGTTCGATCAGGACGCTGTTTGCCGGAATCTTTCAGGACTCGTCCTTCTTCTTTTTTTCTTGTAAAACCATTTTTGTCGAAATGCTCCAGAAGGGCCACCGCTACCTTTCTTGAACATCCCAGATAGTCTCTGTACTCTCCAAGAGCGATAATCTCTTTCTTCTGTGCCATTTCCCGGAAAGCTTCTTTTCCTCTTTCGTAATAATCCCTATGGATACAATACTGCTCATCCAGACGGATCAGAATTTTTTTATTTAAAAGAGAGGTAAATACCGGTTTAAATTTCTTCTGGTTTCTGTGCTCCTTCAGATACAGTTCTGTGGCAAGAGGGGAAAAACCGGATTCCAGATAGTGCGCAAGGATTTCCTGTACGATGGCATCCTCATCCTCCTTCAGTACCACTTTAAAACGCTTTTTGCTGACACAGCCGTTTTGTTCCTTGATGACCTTCTGAGTTTTCAGTACTTCCAGTATATCGTCTGTGATCCTGGAATTTTCCAGTTTCAGTCTGCTGCGCAGCTCCTCGATCCCCATTCCCTCTTTCAAAGAATAAGTTTTATGAAAATCATCCAGAATACGCTCTGTTTTTCTGCAATAAAAATTCATTTCTTCTCTGTGAATATAAAGGCCTTCTTCCAGACACACCAGAATTCCTTTTTCTGTCAGCTTTGCCGCTGTATTTTTCAGCCCGGATCTGTCCAGGGAGTTTCTTCCTGCCAGTTCCTCCAGAGAATAAAAGCAGCCTCTGTGCTCCAGAATTGAGGTTTCCAGCATTTGCGCACCTGTTCCCTTTTCTTTGATCCCACAGGCCTCCAGGACTTTTGAATCCTTTCTTTTATGCTTACGGGGACAGGCGTCAAGAATACATCCTCCTCCAATGGTCTCTGCCGGGGAATAAAAACGGATCACAAAACGGTCGCCCTTTTCCATTACCGTTTCCTCTTCCAGGCGCAGCTGAGCATAGCAGGTTTCTCCCGCCTTCAGTTCCTCCCGGTCAAGAAGGATCACCTTCCCCAGAAGCTCTTTTGTTCCATGATAAATATGAACTCTGCTTCCATTTTTTACTACACGCTCTGTATGACGCAGAACAGTCAGAGACACATCTGCCATCATGGACGGATACAGACTGTTTTTGAAAGCGATCACATCGCCCCTTGAAATCTCCTCTTTTTTACGGTCTGGAAGATTCAGCGCCACACGCTGTCCTGCATGAGCAACCTCTACTCCCTGTTCATGTACCTGAATGCTCCGGATCTTTACGGGAACATTTTCCGGATAGAGAAATGCTTCCTGCTCTTTTTTTATTTTTCCGCCCAGAAGTGTGCCTGTGACAACTGTTCCAAACCCTTTCAGTGTAAACACCCGGTCTACCGGAAGCCGGAAAGCCCGGGTTTCTTTATGATCCGGCAGCTTCTGATACATCTGGTACAAAATTTTCTTTAATTGATCCAGTCCCTGGTTCTTATATACGGATACAGGGATCACCGGAGCGTTTTCCAGAAAAGTTCCTTCCGTCAGCTCCCGTATATCCTCTTCAACAAGTTCCACAAGCTCCGGATCTGCAAGGTCTGTTTTGGTGATCACAATAATTCCCTGACGGATTCCAAGGGTAGACAGAATATCCAGATGCTCCACAGTCTGGGGCATAATACCTTCATCAGCAGCAACCACCAGCATTACAAGATCCATGCCTCCTACACCGGCCAGCATGTTTTTTACAAATTTTTCATGACCTGGCACATCCACGATCCCCACACGTTCTCCCCCTGGGAAATCCATCCAGGCAAACCCCAGTTCTATTGTGATTCCACGTTTTTTTTCTTCTTTCAGACGGTCCGTGTCAATTCCGGTCAGAGCCTTGATCAGACAGGTTTTTCCGTGATCTACATGACCTGCAGTTCCTATAATTCCATATTTCATGAGATTAACCTCTGTTAAAGACCAACAATGTTTTCTGGTCTGTTTTCCTATACAATCATACCACAGGCAAAATTTTTTTACTATAGGGAAACTTATTTTGAATAAAGACCAGGATAAGCCTTTCTGTCCAGTTTTAAATAAATGCTGTATAGAATCATCACAAATAATCCTACTGCGGCAATGATCCCCCATACAGTGCTGAATGTATAATGGTCAATAAGAGTTCCTATTACATAGTTGCTTAATATTCCAATTAATCCGGCACAGCTGCTTGTAATACTTAATACTCGTCCGCGATGTGTTTCCGGTATTCTCTTTGTAAGATAAGGCGTTTTTGATATGGAACCAAATATTTCTCCTACGGTAAATATAATCATTCCCGCAACAGCGATTATAAAATAATGATTTACAAAAATAAAAAAAGCAAGCCCTAAACATTCCAGCAGCTGCCCCAAATACATAATTCTGACATCTATGACTTTAGAAAACTTTTTTGTCAGTATAGGCGTACCTATAACCACCACAACAGCGTTGATACTCGTTAAAATTCCAAAGCGAAAAGCGCCTGAGCCACGAAAAGCTTCTTCCATATGTAAAGGCATCAAAAAATTATACTGATTATAGATCAGCGCCGCTATACCTGAGATCACAAACAGCAAAAAGAATAACTTACGCTGAGAAAACACCTTGAATATTGATCCTGTTTCACCTTTTTCATATTCGTTCCATGTTTTATTATCCAAATCAGCGGTTCGTACATTCTTAATGAAGAACAGCAGTAACAGCGTACTGGATATGTCTGCCAGCCCGTTAATAAAAAAGGA
>NZ_CABVDF010000250.1:0-3839 GCF_902497045.1 uncultured Blautia sp.
AAAATATAATTAGTTGTATTGCAATCATAATCATTTTTATGGCGGAACAAAAAAAGTGTATAAAAAATTTAAAAAAGGAGGATCCCACTTATGAAGAACGCCAAAAACGCAGATATTGCAAACATTTATCGTCTTGACGGACAAGTTCCTGTTATGAAGGCTATTCCATTTGGTCTTCAGCACATTCTGGCAATGTTTGTTGCCAACCTGACACCCATTACCATTATTGCCGGTGCCGGAGGACTGAAGCAGGCAGAAATTGCCATACTTCTCCAGAATGCCATGTTTGTTGCCGGAATTGCAACTCTCATACAGCTTTATCCTCTCTGGAAAATAGGCTCCCAGCTTCCCATTGTAATGGGTGTCAGCTTTACCTTTGTAACAGTTCTCAGTACAGTGGCTGCCAATTACGGATATCCGGCAGTTGTGGGCGCAGTTCTGGTCGGAGGTATCATGGAAGGAACTCTGGGGCTTCTGGCAAAATACTGGAAAAAGATCATCTCTCCAATCGTTGCTGCATCTGTTGTAACTGCTATTGGATTTTCTCTTTTTACCGTCGGTACCAGATCCTTTGGCGGAGGCTACTCAGAAGATTTTGGCTCTGCCCAGAATCTGATTCTCGGTACGATAACATTACTGGTATGTCTGGTCTGGAACATTCTGGCAAAAGGCTACTGGAAGCAGCTTTCTGTATTAGCCGGTCTGATCGTTGGCTATATCGTAGCCATTTTTATGGGAAAAGTAGACCTCTCTGTGATCTTTTCCGGAGGCATCATTTCTTTCCCGAAATTCCTGCCTTATGTACCGGAATTTCACCCTGGAGCCATAGTTTCTGTTGCAATTATCTTTCTTGTATCTGCTGCTGAAACAATCGGAGATACCACAGCCATGGTTTCCGGGGGACTGGAACGTGACATAACAACAGAAGAAATTTCCGGCTCTCTTGCCTGCGACGGATATGCCTCCGCTTTTTCTTCTCTGTTAGGATGTCCGCCTGTTACCTCGTTCTCTCAGAATGTAGGTCTCATTGCTATGACAAAGGTAGTAAACCGTTTCACAATTATGACAGGAGCCGTGTGCATGATCCTGGCAGGGCTTCTTCCTCCTGTAGGAAACTTTTTCGCCTCCCTTCCAGATTCTGTCCTGGGCGGATGTACCATTATGATGTTTGGAACCATCCTGACATCCGGAATTGAAATGATTGCAAAGGCAGGCTTCACTCAAAGGAACATTACCATTGCCGCACTGTCCCTTTCCATCGGTATTGGTTTTACCGCTGCCAGCGAAATTGACATCTGGCATATTTTCCCACAGCTTCTCCAATCTGTATTCTCTGCAAATGTAGTAGCTGTCGTGTTTGTAATGGCCATTATATTAAACCTGGTTCTTCCAAAAGATATGGAGATCAAACGTGTTCAGTAAAAGAGAACTATAAGATATCCATTTCCTGTACATAAAGAACCCTCTATAAAGGAAAAACCCGGAAACAGATCTGTGGCTTTCAACAGATCCTTTCCGGGTTTTTCTTTGTTTTATAATTACAATGTTCCCCCAAGCTCATAGGCTTTTTTCATAATTTCCTTATGCAAAATATATTCTTGCAGCTTTTAATATCCTTTAAGCCTTTATTGTATAACACATCATTTCATAATGAAGCTCAGTTCCTTCCATGATCTCTGCCGGAAGGAGCGCCCTTGCTACACATTTTAATTCTTCCTCCGGCTTATCCATTCTCTTTAACATGGCATAATCACCGTCAATTTTTTCTACAATGTAATCACAAACTAACATCTTCCATCCTCCTTAAATACAACCTATTTTTCCATCCCGTTTGTTTTCTCAATGGATTCTATTTTCATTTTCAGTTTAATAATATTTTCTTCAATCCCTGCAATAATCCGCCGAAACTCTTCGTCACTTTTTCCCGTCGGATCTTCCAGTTTCCAATTATCATCAAATGATCCTCCAATAAACGGACAGCCAACATTACATCCCATTGAAACAGCAATATCCGGAGCCGGAATCTCATCTATTAATTTAGAATACTGGGTTTTCTCCATATCAATGTCATAAAGTTCTTTCATAATTCGGACTGCATCCTGATTGATCCTGGGTTTTGTTTCCGTACCGGCTGAATAACTTTCAAATATATCCGATGCAAGATGTTTCCCAAGCGCTTCTGCAATCTGGCTTCTGCATGAATTATGTACACAGATAAATGCTACTTTTAATTTCCTCATCCTGTTTTCCTCCATGAAATGGACATGCTTTGCGGAGACATTGATTATTTTTCATTCTGTTCATCCATGCACACCATATTTCCACATTTTATAATAACATTAATCTGCTTATCCACACAAGAATTACTTTAACCACATATCAATTAACATTGCATAATCCACGACAATCAGACTGCTATGCTTTTGGTAAAACCAACGCAGCAATTCCTACTATAATCAATATCGGAAATGCTATGTATATCAATCCGCCGACAACCAGCCCGATCAGTATCAAAGGCAGCAGTACAATCGTGACCAAAAACTTTGAAATTCCCCATGCCGCTTTGATCCCCCAAAATAACATTTTACCAAATACCCATATCATACAAATAGTAAATAAGAATGATAACATTTTTCTGCCTCCATTATGCTAATATGCTTACCTTTTTTGCTGTATCCATCCTGAAACCTCATTTCTCCCGACTTATCCTTGCCGTTTTTCTATGTTTTCAGTATAATTATTTTATGTACAGAAATACACGATGTATGAGAAGATTTAGACTTATGTATTTCTCTATTTTAGAGAGATAGGGGGAAAATAATGGGCAAACAATCAACAAGAGAAAATAAAAATATATACCAGCTCTGCCGGGAAGCGCAGGGACTCACACGCGAAAAGGCAAGTGAAAATATGGTCGGCGTATCTGCCTCAAGAATTGAAAAGATCGAATATGAACTTCAGGAGCCAACGCCTTACGATATCATCCAGATGGCAGATTGTTATAAAAAACCAGAGCTTTGCAATTACTATTGTTCTCACAAATGTACCATTGGGAGCCGTTATGTTCCGGAAATTGAGATATCTGAATTATCCAATATTATCCTGGAAACAATTGCCAGCCTGAATGAGATCAATCCATTGACCAGCCGACTGATTCAGATTTCACGAGATGGAACAATTTCAGATGATGAAATCAAAGACTTTGCTTTTATCAGTAAAAAACTGGATGAAGTATCCCTGGCTATCGATTCACTGAATCTATGGATCGATAAAACCGCCAGTGAAAACAACATTAATATTGAACTGTTAAATGCTGAAAAAGAAAAACTAAAATAAAAAAGAGGGCAGCAATTTACGGAAATTTCATAAATCGCTGCCCCTGCTGATTCTCTGTCAAAAAACAGACTCTTTTTATAGCTGTCTCAGGATTCCTTCAACTCTGCAGATTGCATCCGCAACCTGTCCGGAAGCCTGATGGATCCGATCCTGTACCATCCAATCCACCAGCAAACTATCAAAAAACCAGTCTGCAAAGGAAATAAAATCACCTGTCTCAATATCGAGATGACAGGCTATATTAACATCATTCAATTCTCTGCTGAAATTTCTGAGATCATATTTCGCCTGTTCCATACTTTGTTTTGCCCGATCCATTTTGGATTGTTTTACCATGGTAGAAATAAATCCTCCTCCAAACATATCCCAGAGCCCCCAGTTTTTTGCACTATTCAGCTGCTCCTCAGCTTCTCTGAGGCTTCTCAAAGCCCGTTTACCAGCTTCAACTGCTTCTCTCTTTTCTTTTTCTAAATCATATGCCATAATTATCCCTCTCTATATAA
>NZ_CABVDF010000251.1:0-3775 GCF_902497045.1 uncultured Blautia sp.
GGCAAACTGGGCAGATGCCGTAAATAAAATGCTTGCACGTAATCAGATAAATGCTACCATTGATCACCGCAGCTTTGCAGATCAGGGAATCACCGAACAGCCAACCATCCATGAAGGCTACATTGCCCAGAATATGGAAAAGAAAGGCATGATAGCAGACCGCTGTGAAATCAACCGTCAGATTCGTGCGGATAACAAAATGCTCCGAGAATTAAAAGCAAAGGTAGCAAAACTGGCTGAAGCTGTAGAAAAGTCTATTCCAATAATAGCTGAAACGTTAGAAGCGATCCGCAATCATATGATTTTTATACAGTATCATTTACTTCATAATGAGATGCAAAAAGAAGTGATCCATGACTGGATGAATCATTTCAATCCAATACTGAATAAATACAACACAGTTAAAAAGGAACTCAAAGCTAAAGTTACGGAACGGAAAGAACTGAATGTGCAAAAGGATAAAACCAGTATTTTGAATCCCATCCGGCATATAAAATTAAATCAGCAGCTTACCACTATTACCGAAGAAATCGAAGAACTGAAATCAAGGAAAGAGCAGCTAATCTTCCAGGCAGAATGCTCTACAGATAAAGATATGACGAATCTATCCAAGAAATACGACCAGATGAAGAACAATCTTGATATCCTGGATTCTCAGGACATCTCGCTCAAAAAACAGCTTGAAAAAGATGCTGCCGCTTTCCGGGAAGAAAAATTTCGTCCTGAACCTGAACAGTATACAGAATTGCTGGACACCAGAATCCAGATACGTCCTGATTTTCGGGATAAGCTGATCGAGCAGCTCAAAGGTACTTTTGGTAAGTATTATGACTATCACCGCCGTGATATTGCCGCCAATGAGGTAGATTATCTCAATGTGGAAGATCCTGATGTTTTTTCCCATCGTGCCTGGGAACTTGAATATCAGAGGAAACAGGAAATACGGCGAAATCAGCCTGCTCGAACTAAGAAAAGGTCGTATGATATGGAATTATAATTTGGTTCTTCTTTGCCCATTATAAACACAAGAGCTGAACAAATAGGATTTTTCGTCCTCTTATCACAGCGGCCAGACGATAAAATGTCAGATGAGCAGTTGGAACAGCTTGCCCCATGGAGCGAGACTGCGAAAACGAACTGTCAAAACTAAAATAGAGAAAGACGGAGAGTATGAGAAAATCTCTGTAAATAAGATTCTTCTATGATAATTAAGAGCGATAAGCTTGTGAATCAGGCTTGTCGTTCTTGTTTTATATATAACAGTTGCTTACGGGCATGTCAAGAGCAGGCGGTTTCCCGCCTGTCTTCTTAACCCTTCTTTTGCTTACTCGGGTAAGCGTCCTTCGTACATAATGCCCAGTTCTCCATAAACCTGAGCCCAATCACGGATGGTGGTAGTCCATTTTTTCGTAGCCTCAAAAGTAGCCAGATACAAGGCCTTTAACAGGGCGGTATCGCTTGGAAATACGCTTCTCTGACGGTTCAGCTTCCGGTATGTGGAGTTTAGTGATTCGATCGCATTGGTTGTATAAATGACCTTCCGGACAGTGGTTGAAAATTTAAAAATTGGAGAAACAGCATCCCAGTTGTCTTTCCAGCGTTTCATGGAATTCGGGTATTTCGGAGTCCATTTTTCAGTTACACGTTCCAAGGCAGCCAGAGCCTTCTGCTCATCAGCGGCCTGATAGATGGTTTTTAAATCTGCAGCAAAGGCTTTTCTGTCCTTGTCCGGAACGTATTTCAGGGTGTTTCTTACCTGATGGACAATACACCTCTGGTATTCTGTTTTGGGAAACGCAGCTGAAATCGCTTCTTTAATGCCTGTAAGGCCATCGGCACAGATGATCAGGATATCTTTTACTCCGCGATTTTTCAGTTCGTTCAGGACTGACAGCCAGTATTTCGCACTTTCATTGTCACCAATCGTAATCGTCAGGACTTCCTTTTTCCCCTCCGCATTAATGCCAAGAATAACATAGGCTGCAAGCTTACGAATGACTCCATTATCCCGCACAGAATAGTGGATCGCATCGATGTAAAGGATTGGATATACCTCATCCAATGGGCGGTTCTGCCAATCTTCAATCTGAGGAAGTATCTTATCCGTCACATCGGATATGAAACTTTCTGATGTTTCAAAACCATAGATATCTTCAATCGTTTCCGAGATCTGGCGAGTGGTCATTCCTTTGGCATACATAGAGATGATCTTCTGATCAATATCAGAAATATCTTTCTGACGCTTTTTCACCACCTGTGGTTCAAAGGTCGATTTCCGATCCTGTGGGACCTCGATTTCCATAGAGCCATATCGGCTGTTTACCTGCTTGCGTTTATAACCGTTACGATAATCGTCATTGTCAGAACGCTGGGATTTCTCATATCCAAGATGGTCATCCATTTCAGCCTCCATCATTTCTTTAATGGTGCCGCCCAGAAGATCTTTGAGTGCATCCTGGATATCTTCTGCGGTCTCGATATCGTATTCTTCGAGAAGCTGGCGGATGATGTTCCTTTTTCCTTCAGTCATTTCAACTCTGTGAACTGGTTTCTTTTGTTTTGCCATAGTAAAAGGCCCTCCTAATGATATTTATTGTATCATAGAAGGACCTTACTTAGGTTATTTTACAGAAAAAGTTTCATAGGCTCTTTTACTACGTTTCAACTACGATTGCTGTACACATCTTGCAATATTTTGCTAAGATTTGCATTTCCTGTACAGAAATGACCGATACATAAAGAAAAATTAACACCGCGCAAATCGCTGCAAATGGCAGCAGGAAAGCGCATTTTGGAAGGAGTTTATATGAGTATTCGTGTACTTTTCATTTGCCACGGCAGTGTTTAAGGGACGGGGCAAAAGTCTTGATTTTATTGGGTTTCTTGGATAGAAACGTAAAATTTACACCTCTCCATATAATCAAGTGTTTTTTTCAATAAATTCACTTTTTGATACCTGTCATTGAATAGAACTAAGGTTATGGAGTGATCTTTACCTCATACAGGGCAGATATATAGTAATAATGGGTACACCAAATAAAGCGTCATCACTATCCGTTTTAAATGGCTTCGATGTATACCCATCCCTATATGGCAGCTCACCTCTCATGTCCAACAGGATCATCCTCCTTGCGGTGGGTCCTCACTTCCTTCGTTCTGCCTGTCCATAACCAGGGTGCCAGCTTAGCTACTATTCAGGGTCATGCCCTCTGGTTTAATTTCCTGCCGGCTACCAGCTCATTCTTTGTACTTTCATTACTGATCCAAACACTTCGATTACAGCACCTTTCGGCGGACGCTTACTGTAATCATTATGGTTGTTCTTTGTTACTCGGTTACACAGCCTTTAACTGTTCTCCCGGATGTCTGATATCTTTCAACATCTTTGATGCATCATATCTGATTCCCTTAGTTAGAATCGCATGGAATACTCTTATCAGCTTACATGCTACTACTATCAGCGACTGCATCTTTTTTAATGGATTCTTTTCTCTGGTGGTATAATACCTGTGGATTTCTTTGAATTCTTCATTTTTTCCCACCACCGATATCGCTGCCTCGAAAAGTAAATATCTGAGACGCTTGCGCCCTCTTTTACTTATCTTTGTCTTTCCGTTGTGCTTACCGGAACTATCTGCCACCAGTTCCAATCCTGCCAGTTTCTGAAGTTCTTTCGTGCTATCAAAGCGCGTAATATCGCCAACTTCTGCTATGAAACCTGCTACTGTTGTTATTCCTATGCCTTTTATTTCAAGCAGCTTATCCGCATACCTGA
>NZ_CABVDF010000252.1:0-3710 GCF_902497045.1 uncultured Blautia sp.
TTGATTTCAGAGTTCCTTGACTTCAATAAAATACTATGGTATAAAGGAAGAGATTTAAGTGTCGATTATGTAAAATTACAGGAATCGGTGAAAAGGGAAACGGGTGAAAATCCCGTGCGGTGCCGCCGCTGTAAGCGCGAAAAAGCAAAATTGTTTCACTGCATCATAACTGCTTCTGGCAGAAGTGTGGGAAGGGACAAAAAAGGAATGCTGCGCGAAGCCAGAAGACCTGCTTATTTCTTTTTTTGCAGCCACGGTCCATGGTTTATGCAAAAAACAGAGGCATTTTATGTCAGCGTGCAGTAAAACGGATGCACTGTCATATGGTGACAGTGTTTTTTTATGCGTAAAAATGCCAATTTATCTGGACCTATCATATTTAGGAGGAAAAGATTAAAAATGTACAACAAAAAAATCACAACTATGCTTTTAGCAGCCTGCCTGACTGCAGGAATGACCACATTTACTGCTTTTGCAGCGGAAACAGAATATGAACCGGTGACGATTACTTTGAATCTTCAGCGTTCAGGACTGGGTGAAAATGTGGAGTACACATTTAAAGAAAAACCTTCTGCAGCAGTGGCGTCAGGAGATCAGATGGCAGATTTTTTCTTTGATCTGGGACTGGAAGACCAGATGGCAGGATACACCAAGGGAAGCTGCTGGAGTACCTTATCTGAATTTCCTGCAAGAGAGAAGGTTGCTCAGATTATGGAACCGGGTGAGTCTTTATCCAAGCTGTCCAAGGAAAAGCTTCTGGAAACAGGATGTGATTTTCTGATGGGATGGGATTCTGTTTTTTCAGATAAAAATTTCAATAAGGATTTTTGCGATGAGAACGGAATTGCAATGTATTTCCCATATGTGTGCTCCGACAGCGCAACTTTTGAAGATCTTTATAAAGATTATGAAACCCTGGGACGAATTTTTAAGGTAGAAGATGTGGCAGAAGAAAAGATCCAGACTATGAAGGATAAACTCCAGGAGGTAAAAGATACCATCGGAGAAGAGGCATATGCAGAACCAAAAAAAGTATTTGTTTATGACTCCGGTGAAGATGCTCCGTTTACAGCGTGCCAGGGAATGCCGGGAGACATTTTGAAGCTTGCCGGAGGAATTTCTATTTTTGATGATATTGAGGAAGGATGGGCAACTCCGTCATGGGAAGAAGTGATAGAACGTGATCCGGAAGTAATTTTGATCCTCAGCTACACAGGAGAAGATGATATTGCGAAAAAGAAAGAATTTCTTGAAACAAGTGAGTTTACAAAAGATCTGACCGCTGTAAAAGAGGGAAAAATATATTCTGCAAGCTGCTGCGACATGCAAGGATCAGCAGGCAGTGCGGTAACAGTGGAACAGATTGCTCAGCAGCTTTATCCGGAAGCCTTTAAATAAGGGGTGGATATGAAAACAAAATTAAAACCAGGCGGAGGAGGGCATTTTGCCTTCCTCCTGCTGTTACTGTCAGGATTGATCCTTGCTGCCGCCTGCATTTCTGTTACTATGGGCGCAGTAGAAATTTCACCATTAAATGTACTGAAGATCATTGTAAACAAAAGTACAGGCTGCGAAATATTTGAATGTCTGTGGGAGAAAAAGACAGAAACTATTATTTGGAATATTCGTTTTCCAAGAGTGCTGCTGGCATTTATTGTAGGTGCAGGATTATCTCTTTGCGGAGTTCTGATGCAGGCTCTTACCAAAAATTCACTTGCAGATCCCTATGTACTGGGAATTTCATCCGGAGCATCCGCGGGAGCGGTTAGTGTAATGGTTTTGGGATTTTTCCAATTTTTAGGAGGATATGCTGTAATTGCAGGTGCTACATTAGGAGCAATGCTGTCTATTATATTGTCAATGAAAATTGCTTCTGTAAGGGGACGGATCACATCTACGCAACTGGTACTGGCCGGGATTGCTACATCCGCACTGTTTTCAGCGATAACGAATCTTATCATTTATGGAGGAGGAGCTTCCGATAAAACAAAAACAGCTTTATACTGGATGGTAGGATCGTTAAGCGGTGCGAGCTGGGGACGTCTGCGTTATGTATCAGTTGTATTCCTGGTCACAATCATTGTGATATGCCTGTTTTCAAAGGAACTGGATGTGCTTCTTCTTGGTGATGATGTAGCGGAAACACTGGGGGTAGACACCGGAAAATTAAAATGGGTCATTATTATTGCATCTACAGTATTAACTGGTGTTGTAGTTTCTGTAAGCGGTGTAATTGGTTTTATTGGTTTGGTAGTGCCGCACATAATAAGACGTATTGCAGGATCCGGACACAGGAAGCTCATTCCGTTAGCATTGCTCGGAGGAGGCCTTTTTGCAGTGATCGCAGATCTTTTATCCAGGATCTTGATTGCACCGGAAGAACTGCAGATCGGTGTGATCTCAGCTTTTTTTGGTGCACCGTTTTTTCTGTATCTGATCAGAAAAGGAAGTATGGCAAAGGGATGAGGGAGGTTATGGTTCTGTGAGTCTGAAAGTGAAATCTCTGGACTATGAGATTGGTGGAAATGAAATTTTGCAAGATGTTTCGCTGGAAATCCAGAAGGGAGAATTTGTAGGTCTGGTCGGTCCAAACGGATGCGGAAAATCTACATTATTAAAAAATATATATCGGACATTAAAGCCAAAGCACAATACAGTCTTTATTGACGGAAATGATGTTCTTGGACTGTCGTCAAAAAAATTAGCATTGGAACTTGCGGTCATGGCACAGGAAAACAATATGGAATTTGATTTTCAAGTTCGTGATATGGTTATGTTCGGACGCTATGCCCGCAGAAAATTTCTTCAGGGTGATTCCCGACAGGACCGAGATTTATGTAAAAAATTTCTGACAGAAGTTGGATTGTCAGGATATGAAGAAAGGTCTTTTCTCAGTCTTTCCGGAGGAGAAAAACAGCGTGTTCTTCTGGCGCGTGCATTGATGCAGGAAAGCAGCTATATGATCCTGGATGAGCCCACAAATCACCTGGATATCAGCTATCAGTATCAGATCATGGATACTTTAAGGAAACAGAAAATCACAGTGTTTTCTTCTGTTCATGATCTTAATCTTGCGTCACTTTATTGCGATAGGATTATTTTTATGTATAAAGGAAAGGTTGTAGATCAGGGAAGACCAGAAGAGGTCCTCACAGCGGAGAACCTCTGGAAATTTTTTCATATAAAAGCTCAGATAACGAGAAATACAGCTACAGGAAAGCAGCAGATTTATTATCTGCCGGAATGGGCATAAAACTATTTTCGTTTTCTGAACCACGATATGAGAAAAAGTACAGCTCCGGCTATCAGAATTACCGGAAGCATAAAGCTGACTGCCAGAAAAAGCAAGATCAGCACTGCTGCTGCGGCAAGGATCACGATCAGTTTACCGTACCAGGTGGAAAGATCCAGGCGGTAGCGGTGGTGCTTTGACTGATTGGAATGATATACTTCTTCCTGACTGGCTTCAAAACGAGAATCAGGTTCTGCACCGGTGTCGATCAGTGTTTTTGCAATTAAACGAGGATCCCCAAGAGACTGAAGGACTTCCTGTTCATTTTTTCCATTTCGTATTTCATTTCTAATATAATCCTGATAATACTGTGTATGTGCAGATGCTTTTGAATCAGGGATCTGGTCTGAAAGTTGTTCATATAAAGTATCAAGAAATTCTTTTTCTGTCATATTTATCTCCCAAAATCATCATAAAC
>NZ_CABVDF010000253.1:0-3671 GCF_902497045.1 uncultured Blautia sp.
TTTCAATAGTCATTCTTCCACTTTTTTTACAAGAAGAAGGGGCTGGCCTGAAGAAATTTCTTTGTTTTCCAGCTGATTCATCGTACAGATCTCCTCTGTTGTGGTATAAAATTTTTTTGCAATATCCCATAGTGTATCCTCTGGTTTTACCACATAAACTGTAATTCCCGGAAGCTGCCGGATCTTTTCCATATCAAGAGGCTGTTCCTCCACCTTTTCAATAATTCGCTCTTCCTGACGGGTAACCACAAGAAGGTTCAGACTCACTGTTGCTTTGATCTCAATTTCACTGCTGTCAGACATTGACGTAAAAAGCTGTTCCAGATCTGCATGAAGATAATAGGTACTGTCCTCCTGTATCCCTCTTGCCTCTGTCACATGCGAAAATGGAAGCATGGTGTCCACAGAATAAAATGGCATATCGTCATTTCCCAGAATATAAAGGATCTTCAGATATACGATCCCGTCTACCTGCACGCCGTCCTCTACAATCTTCGTCTTATCTATTTTTACCCGCCCCTGGCTGTGGCAGATCTGAAGGATCTTTCCCTGAGTCTCTTTCATTTCTATACGGTCTGCAAGTCTGCATTTTGAGAAATTCCTTACCAGAAGTTTTTCCAGAATCTGAGACTTGCCTTCCGGTATACATTGTTTTGCAGGAGTATAGACATCAAGTATCACTTCATGCTCTTCCTCCCGGTAAAGCTTCATATCAATTTCCAGAACTACATCTGCAAGAAGCTGTCTTTCCTCACCGTCTGCATCAGGCTTTACATCCACAGAATGGCTTACCACAGAAGCTTCCATATTGGGGATCATATCAGAAGTACATCCTTCACAGTCTGCCTCCCCGGAAAAAGGAACTGAATACTCCAGCCACTGAAGTGTATTTCCCTCATCATCGCCTACATAAAGCACAAAGACAAAAAGTTCCCCCTTTGCCCTTACTTTATCTTCCTCCGGTCTCAGATCCAGGCCTCTTACCTCGGCCGTATACCAGATGATCTCTGCCACATTCGGTTTATTGGAGGCCAGTGTGATCTCCTCCTTTTTTCGGAGAATATCCTTTTTATGTACCGCAAGGCTCATAAGCCGCATATTCTTTTTCTTTACAGAAACAGTTTCATCATCTACTGCCACCGGAAGTCTTATTCCTGTCAGCTCATCTACTGCAGCTGAAAAAGTCACTACTGCCTTGATATTTATTTTTCTGGAATGGATCAAATGAAGACTCAGATCTTCAATCTCCCATTTCAGACACATTTTGTCCCCTCCTGCAATTCCTTCCAGATTCATTGTTTCCTCTACAGGCAGTCTGGCAGAAAGACTGCATATTCTTCCTTCTTCCTCTCCTACATAAAGAAGATCCACAGTAAGCTGCCCCTTCAAAAAAGCATGGCCGTCGTTAAGGCGTACCTCATCTATAGTAACTTCTCCTTTGTTCTGTATCATCCGTCCGATATCCGGTTTTACATCCGGAACATTATAATCTTCATCAAAAGTCACCTGACTGACTGCATGACTTTTTACTTTGAGCATCTGGATATCTTCTTTTTTTAATTCCATTCTTCTCCCCCTGTCATTATTGAAACTGCACCGGATTATCCCGATACTTTATTTTTACTGCTATATACGGATAGGACGGCTCCCCGCTTTGTTCCTCCGGCGCGGGACCTATAAGTTTTGTTTCAAAAAATACTGCCGTAGAAGATTCGGACAGTTCTTTTACCTGAATACTGTAGCCTCCGCTCATTTGCTTCCCGTAGCCGCGGATAAGGTAAAGATCGCTGCCGCTCTGATAGGTCATTTGAAACCTCCCTGCCTTTTTTTCTTTCACAATAGTCTCTGCCTCTTCCGGCAGCTCCCCCGTTCTGACCACCGTATAGGTCACCGGTTTTCTTTCCTCCTCTTCGATCCTTACCAGACGGCATCCGCCAAGCATCAGAGTCACTGCCATGATAAAAAGCAGGGAGAACACTTTTTTCATTACACTGCCTCCTATCCATTCCTTGATAAGTATTGTATGTAATGAACAAAAGATTTATTGCAAGAATTTCATTTCATTTGTATAATATGAGTGGAATAAACGTTACACTATAGAATACGAAAGAGGTAAAGATATGATCCGTTTTATACTTGTTGCCATCATAGTGATCGGCTTTCTGATTCTTTCCATTCCAGTTCTTATCATCGAATGGATTATCGGAAAATTTTCTCCTATGACCAAAGACATCAGTTCACTGCGTATTGTTCAGGGAGCTTTTAAATTTATCCTGTGGGTTGCCGGAACCAGGATCACGGTCATTGGCGAAGAAAATGTTCCAAAAGATACTCCTGTTCTTTATATCGGAAACCACAGAAGCTATTTTGATATCCTTCTGACTTACAGCCGCTGTCCTATCCGCACCGGCTATGTTGCCAAAAAAGAAATGGAAAAAATCCCGCTTCTGTCCAACTGGATGAAATATCTCCACTGTCTGTTCCTTGACCGTAAAGATATTAAACAGGGGCTGAAAACTATTCTCACTGCTATTGACAAAGTAAAAGAAGGAATTTCTATCTGTATTTTTCCGGAAGGCACCAGAAACAAGGCACAGGATGAGACAGAGCTTCTCCCTTTCCATGAAGGAAGTTTTAAGATTGCCAGCAAATCCGGCTGCCCTATCATTCCCATTGCCATGAATAATACCGCTGAGATCTTTGAATCACATTTTCCAAAGATCAAACCCTGTCATGTAATAGTGGAATACTGCAAGCCTGTTTATGTAAAAGATCTGGACAAAAACGACCAGAGACATCTTGGAGAGTACACACAGAAGATCATTCTGGAAACCATAGAAAAAAATAAAAATCTGGTGTAGCTCTCACATCACACAGGTAACGATCCATACTGCTGCAATCATCCCTGCGACTGAGGCAGCCAACGCTCCAACAAGAGTATAGCGGGTCTTCCGGATTCCCACAGAGCCAAAATAAACACTCATACAGTAAAACACGCTTTCTGTGGCGCTGAGCATTATCCCTGCCATTAACCCCACCGGAGAATCGGCTCCTGATTCTTTGAATATATCCAGAAGCAGCCCTGTTGCCGCACTGGAAGAAAATAATCTTACAAGTCCAAGAGGAACAATCTGCGGCGGGATTCCCGCCGCAGCTGTTACTTTCTCAAGAATCTTTCCCAGAAAATCAAGAAAATGCGACGCTCTAAGAACCCCCACTGCTGTCATTAACCCTATAAGGACCGGTACAAGTCCTCTTACTGTCTTCAGGCCTTCTCTTGCTCCCTCCAGAAAATCACCGTATATATCTCTTTTTGATAAAATCCCATAACCTATCACATAAAACAAAAGAAAAGGTATCATAAACTGTGAAATATAGGAAATAAATTTCATTTGTTCTCCCGTATTCCTGTTTATGATACCTTATGAAACAGTTTTATTATTTATGTCTTTCTATCTTTTGAATCTCCTCTACAGAGATGTCCGTCATGTCAGAGATTTCTTCATAGGTAAATTGTTTCTTTGCCAAAAGCTTCCTTACAAATTCTCTTTCTGCAGATTCACGCCCCTCTTTGCGGCCTTCCTCTTTCAGATCTTCCAACGCTTTACACATATTGATCTCCTCCTCTTTTTCGTTGATCTTAAACTCGCTGCCTGTTATAACCTTTATCA